>CALFRW010000128.1 GCA_937919135.1 uncultured Haloplasmataceae bacterium | reverse complement strand
TATGATATTAATGGATATAATTCAGAAACCACATATGATAGTGTTATTGACTATATGGATGTTGAAGCGAGACCTCATAATAACTATACTTTAGAATGTCCAGAAAAATTAGCATTTAATGTGACGAATGCGGTCAAGAAATGGGAAAGGGATAATCGAAGTTCAGGAATTCTTGAAGTAGATGTCTTAGATTCAAACGATAATCATAATTTGTTTTTTTCAGTAAGAAAAGACATTTATCACGATACATCTTATAATGCCATCGCCCCCAATGTCGTAATCGGATATTATGACACTAATGGTTTAAAAAATCATTGGACTTACGAAGCATATTCCGCAAACAATGCAGGAACATTGTTAGTAAGTGATTTTACTGGTAAAGTATCTAGCGTGAGAAATGATTTGGTCTTAAATAATGAAAGACAAGCTTTTGAGTTATCGATGATCTATGACCAATCTAATTATCATAATGATTATGGTTATGGTGCGGGTTGGTTAACAAATTATAATTTATTTTTTGAAAAACCCGATTCTGAAAACCCTAATCCAAGGATTAAAGACGCTAGTGGATCGGTAAAAGAATTTTATCAAACAACAAAATGTCCCAATCCAACATTAACTGGCTTATCATGTTATATTACTGATAGTGGAAACAATGAATATTTAATTGATTACATTGATAGATGGGAATATTCACCACAATATGGAATAAGGTACCTATTTAATCAAAAAGGAAGTTTAGATTATATAATTAAAGAAAAATCAAGTGATGGAAATACTGAAAACAATATAATTGATGTTATCGCGATAGAATATGTCCCAAATAGTAATACAAAAATATCACAAATAAAAATCTGTAATGCCTTTGTAGATGGCAATGGAAATTGTAATCATAATAGAGTATTATTTGATTATGTCAATAATCGTCTAGATTCAATGAAATTAGAATTAATCCAAAAAGACGGGACTTATAACACCATCGAAAAAGTCGAATATCGATATGTTAATGAACCAAGCATTAATCAATATGTACTTGATAATATCGAATACCTCAGTAAATATAAGAGTGATATATTTACATCAGTTGGTGGAGCAACTTATGATTATAATCCAAATGGTTATTTAAATAAATTAGTAGATGATTTTGGTGTAAATGTAAATATTGATTATAATTTACAAAATAAAGTAAGTAAAATAAGTATCAAAAATAACAATAATAAAATTGAAGATTTTAATTATAAATACTTTTATCATGGAACACTTATTAAAAATCATAAGAATGATTATGTCAGAAAATTATTTGATATTTATGGTCATACCATCCAAGTCTTAGATGATAAAGGATTTATTGAAAGTAATGATTACTACCCATATACAAATATTTTATCATCTCATACTCCAGCTACATTAATAACGGATGATGATAATAATTCATCGTTTGAAAATGGCTATGATAATTGGAACCTTATATCTAGTGATATCGTTACTTATACAGATAGTGATGATTTATTTTATGAAAATTATATCGGTTCAAAAGGGGTAAAAATAACTGGTACTAATAGAGCCATGTTTCTAACAAGAGAAAAAGTAATAACTAATCAAAGTGAGTTATCAATAATAAATAATTATCTAACTTTATCAGGTTGGGTTAAAGTCCAAAATGGAAATCATTATGAAGAAATAGATATTTGTGTAACCTCAACTAATTCTACTACCTCAAAGACAGGATGCATTAGCTTTAATCCCAATATTGATAGTTGGCAATATAAGGCTAAAGATATTAAAGTAGTAGACAATCCTCATAGTGTTGCCATTAAAATCAGTTATAGAGGTACGGGCACAGTTTATTTTGATAACATAAGCATTATGCCTAGTTTAAATATAAAATATTATAATTATGATTTAGAAAACAATTTACTTATCAGTATTTATGAAAATAAAGTCGCAAATAAAACTGAATTTGTATATGATGAGTTTAAAAGAATAGTAAAAGTCATAAAACATGGAGTTGATGATAACGGTACAGCTATCACAACAGAAATTTCAAGCATTGATGAATTTGATGAAATATTTGATATGCTTCCTAGTCAAATTACCCAAAATAATATTAAATCAAAGTATACTTATAATACAAACGGTCAAGTAACAGAAATTAAAGTGGGCGATTCTACAACTTATTATACATCGACAGTAAGTTATCGTTCTTTATATAATCAATATATAACTGAAGTTACTAATGAATTTGGTCGCTCAACAACTTATATTTATGATGAATTGACAGGGTTACTTATGTCAATCCTAGATCCCAACAGTAACAGAATCCAATATGTTTATCATAATAACGGTACATTAGAAAAGATTATTAATTCAGAAACAGAAGTAGTATATTATTATGATGGTGAAAATAGATTATCAAGAATAAGCCTAGAAAATGGGATGACTTATCGAATAACATATGATACCATGGACAGGATTTCGACTATTAGTATTGATGGTTTAGTAAAACCACTTATTGAATATGCATATAAAAAAGATGGTGACTATTTTACCGGATTAATTGAAACTAAAAAATATGCTAATGATGATGTATTTAAGTATGTCTATAATTCAGATAATTTAGTTGAATATGTGCAATATAAACTCGCATCAGGAGCATATGAAAATAAATATGCTTATGAATATGATGCATATGGTCGTGTTATTTTAGTAAAAACATATAAAAATGGCGTAATAATCCAGCGAGAGGAATATAAATATAATTCAAATGGTTTATTAGAAGAACTAAGCGATAATAATGGTAATAAAATTAAATATGGTTATGATGAAAATAATAATTTAACTTCCTTATATTTTGATGTAAATGACACAGTAAGAACGACAAATTTTTTTTTCAATAAACAACTACCAGCTAATGACAATCCGCAAGAAATAATAAACACAACTTTTTATGACCGAACAGAATATTCAACAGAAAAAGGACATTCAGTTTTAAAAGAATATAATTATGAGTCAACTGCATTATATCGCTTAGATAATATTAATTTGCTTCTAAATAAGGGGCAAAATAAGCAATTAAAGATCAGCCAAAATTATAATTACTCAAATTCAACATTAAGAATTACTTCATATGAATATCAGATAACTTATAAAGATGGTAGTAACACTACTACTACAGATAATTATCGTTATGTTTATTCATATGATAGAGGAAAAGGCAACATAACAGAAATAACCTTTTACAAAGGATATGAACGAATCACAAATTCGAAATATGTATATGATGATTTAGATCGTTTAGTTATTGAAGATGTCTATGATTACACTGTAAATTGTAATGTTTTTCAAAAAACATGTTATTCAAGAATGTACTATTATAGTACTAATAATAATCTAACTAGTACAAAAACATTTATCTATGGTGAAAGAGATTATATAAGTTTACCGGAACCATATATGAGGGGAAGTTCAATAGTTGTAAATAGTTCCAATTGTAATGTCTTTGGGACAAATACGTTAAGTATAGGTGGAAATGAACCAACTTGTAAATTTACCTATTATAAGGATTATTCATTTCCGCCAGTATTACTAGAATTAACAACAACTTTGGTGTCATCAGAAGTAAATACAAGTACTGATGGTTATTATTTACAACATTATAAAGCAAGCGGTAGTGGTTATACCGTCTACATAGGTATTTTATTTAAAGTAGGAAACCCTCCAGGAGCTGGTCCTAATCCTCCAATAGAATCAGTTACTTATAATTATGGGAATTCAACATGGAAGGATCAATTGACAAGTTATACAATTTTAAAAGCTGGTGTTACAAAAACCAGTAATGTCACTTATGATGCGCAAGGAAATCCAACAAAAATAACAAACTTTAAATATAAGGGAACAATCTATCATCATGCAAATTTTTCATATAGTGGTAGAACATTAGATGAAATAAAAGTATATCGAAGTGCAACTGAATCATCAAGCTATTTAGTAGCAACAATATCGTATACCTACAATGCTCAAGGTTATCGAATTAGTAAAACAATAAATGGGGTAACAACAAAATACACACTATCAGGAGATAAAGTAATCTATGAAACAAATGGAACAACCGAAATAGCATATACCTATGATATTGATGGTACATTAATAAGCTTTAATTATAATGATAATGAATATTTCTATATCAAAGATATTCAAGGAAACATTATAAATATAGTTGATGAAAACGGTGTGATTGTAGTAAAATATAATTACGATGCCTGGGGTAACATATTAAGTCAAACAAATAATGAACTAGCAAAAATAAACCCCTACCGGTACCGAGGTTATCGTTATGATGAAGAGACATCATTGTACTATCTTAACAGTCGTTATTATAATCCTGAGATTGGTCGTTTCATCAATGCGGATGATATTAATTACTTAGAACCTGGCTCATTTGATGGGTTAAATCTATATGCTTATTGTGGGAATAATCCGGTGATGATGGTTGATCCTGATGGAAATTTTGGGGTCCTAGCGTTATTTGCCATAACTGCAGCCTCAGCAATTATCGGGGGAGGAATTCAATTAGCCTCTAATGCCTTAGCTGGAAAGACAGGTGGTGAATTATGGGAGGGAGTTGCAGGTACAGCACTTGGAGCTGGTGTAAATTCACTGGTCTTATGTCTTACAATTTCTACCGGTGGAGCTTCTATCTTTATAGCAGCAGGTGCAAGTGCTCTTGTACAAACAAGTATAGATGCAATAGAAAGTAATATAAGAGGAAAAGATGGAACATTTGGATCGTTTACTTCAGATTTAGCTATAAACTTCGGAACAGCAGTGGTAGGTAATTATATAGGCGGTAAGTTAATACCTACTAATAGAGGATGGTTTCAACCTAAAAAATTCCTCAGTGTTTTCACAAAATCATACGGTCAAAAAATATTACTACAATCTACTATTGGATCGGGAATAAGTGGGGCAGTAAATTATTTTAGGAAAAATGAAAGAGATATAAAACCAATTATACCTGTTCCAGTAGTACCACTACCAAGACATTAAGTAATAAAAACCAGTATTATCGTTTATTATGGATTAGGAGGTGTTAATTTGGAAAATCTAGAACAAGGAATTTTAACACAATTAAATACAAAAAAATACAATTTTAACTGTAAACAAAATTATCAAAATGATATATCAATGACTTCTTACAGAATTAAGAAAAAAATTAATTTAGTTTTTATTGATTTAATTGTTAAAAAAAATAATATTGATTTAATCTTAAAGGAAATAGATAGGTTTCACAACCAAAATAATGAAAAAAAATGGAAGACATATATTATTGTTGGCATAACGAATGAAAAAATTAATAAAAAGGATTTATTTTATTTCAACGGTGAATGTATGTTTGTTAGTTTTTTATTATTCAATAATGAAGCAGATGAAGTGTATTATTATGATAAATGGATTTTTGCTCTAGGGTTAAATTTTAAAAAGATAGTAAAAGAGATTAAAGATATAATAATTAAGGCATATATAATAAAATAATTATTAATAATTCAATTTTAATATTTGATAGTGTAAAATGTTATGTATAAATATAAAAGGGATATTTACGAATGTGAGTGGGGAGGTTTATACGAAAGGCTTTGAGTATACTCAAGACCAGTTAAACCGCATTAAGACCTTCACCTATAAAAAACAAGGCAGTGAGACTTTCTATTTAATTGAGATTAACTATGTTGAGGATACAGTGTCTAACCCAAATATCATCGTGAATGGAACGGCCTCCCGTAACCTATGACATATTTGGGTTAACAAGAACAGTACAATATGTCTTTGACGATGAGAATCATCTTTCTCAAAAGACAACTTATGGTGAATCTATCATAATCATTTTTTATTAGGTGTTATACTTTC
>CALFRW010000127.1 GCA_937919135.1 uncultured Haloplasmataceae bacterium | reverse complement strand
GATTTTAACTTTAACTTTTATCAAAATTATGCTTTTATATATAAAAATGGTAAATTTGGTGTTATCGATAAAGAAAACAATTTAATAAAAGCTCCAATGTATGATGATGTGCTAAATGATTATGAATTGGAGTTTGATTATACTACTGAATATTATGAAGGTTATGAGTTAGTTCCAGTTAAGCTAAACAATAAATGGGGGTATATAAATCGAAGCGGTGAAGTTGTAATTCAACCAGAATATGTTGAAGCTTATCCTTTTGTCAATAATGAGCTTGCACGAGTAAAGTTACAAACCGATGCATATAACTTTATTGATAAAAACAATACTTTATTAAGTAGTAGTAATTTCAGTAGTGCTCAAGATTTTTATGATGGGTATGCGGTGACAAGTTTAGGTGACTATAAAGTTGGGCTTATTGATACATCTGGTAATGTCGTAGTAGATCATAACTATGATTATGTAGGGTATCCAAGGTATGGAAAAATCCTAACGATTATTAATAGTAAAAGTGTCTATTATGATTTAAATAATTTAAATGATAAATCGCTAACTATATCGATAAATTACTATTTAGGTGATAATATGACGGATTGTGAAGTAATGTTTGCCACTGATGATAAAAGGAGTTATGTTATCTTAGATTTATTAGGTAAACGAATCTATCCTAAAATTACCGCTAGAGAATACGGGCAAATAAATTATCATGGAGAAAAATACATCGCTTTAGTCGCATATGAAGAAGCATCAAATCTTGAATACTTCACATATATTAATGAAGCTGGCGAACTATTATGGAAAGTTTATAAGTAAAAATATAAAAAATCAGATTATTATGATCTGATTTTTTTATTTACAATTTAATATTGTAATATCTTAAATATTCTTTCATGTCTTGAAATAATGTTGTTGTTTTTAAATTCTTAAAATTTAAAGCTTGGATAACTTCATCCATTAATTTATTATCATTAACTTCTTGCTTAAGGAAAATACTTTCATTTCTATTCCCTAATATTAAAATACATGCTTTTTTTATAATATCTTTAATTCTGTGTGTATTGTAGTTGACATTTCTTTTTTCAAGTTTATATTCAATAATTTCCTGTAATAAGTAAGCAATAAAGTTTATCACAAAGTGAAATTTTATTTGTGAATCACTCCAATAATAGTCACTGTTGAAACCAATCTCTTTTTTTATTACTTTAAAAGTATCCATGACTTTTTGAAAGCGATAATATATTCTTATTACCTCTTCAACGTTTAAATCGGTTAAGCTAGTTTGAATACCATAATAACCATCCCATTTTTCATCTTCTTTAATTCGTTCTGAATCGAGAGATATTTCTTGAATTCCCGTTTTCAACTTAACATTTTTTCCTTTTGATATTAATGATTGTAATTTTGAAGGTAAAACAGTTAAGTTCATAGCTTTATTTATTAAAGTAGCTCTTTGTTGTTGGTCAAAAATTGCGCTTTCTTTAGACCAAGTAATAATAACCTTTTCAGGAATAACAACTTTGTCTTTATTCCTTACCTTTACCTCTGTGCTATGATCTATAATTAGGCTTTTTAAGATAGTATTACTATTTTTGATAACAGTATCATTAAAGTTATCAATGGATAATATTTTGTTTTTAACATTTTGTTTAGTATCTTTAATTCTTTTTGAAACAACGTATTCAAAACCTGCTTTTTTAATCATATATAAGTTCTTTTTGAAATTAAGGTTATAATCACCGATAACAACCACTTTATTTGCATTGAATTGTTTTTGTGTTTTCTTTAAAGCTGTTATCAAGGTTTTGTGATCAAATGTATCACCAGTGAATAACTCAAAACCTATAGGTAAGCCTTCTTTATCAGTATAAAAGCCCATAACTACTTGAAAGCCGGTAACCATATTATCGGTGCTATATCCGATATTTCTAACTTTATTATGAATATTAGTGAAATGATAATTAGTTACATAATAGTAAATGATGTCATTACTGATATCATATAAATTACTAATCTGATCGTTAATGTATTTAATTAAATCAATTTTATATGAATTGATAATTTGAATAGATTTATTAATATTATTTAGATTAAATCTTCCAAGATAGGGCGTTTTATTATCTGCAAGGAGACGAACTAAAGCAGTTAAAAAAATGGTGTCTCTTAAATTAAAATTTTCGCCTTTAACTTTTTGGTGGATGTTTTGAAAGTATGCATCTAGGTCTAATTCATCCCAGGCTGATTTATAGAAAAGATAACCAAAATTACATATATGATACCCTTTATAAGAGTTATTAGAGATAAATTTCGTTACCCGTTCAGCGGTTAGGTTAGTTTTTTCTTTTTCATCATTTCTAATATTTTCGGTATACTTTTTGGCTTCTATTTGTAATTTCTCAAAGAAATCTGGGTCCTCTGCATAAAGCGTATCATAACGTCCGTAGGATTTAATTATTCTATTTTTTACATCACCAAACTCATCCCGATAGCTTTCCGTGAGATAAACATAACCATTGCGTTTAGAAATATACATACTATCATCCTTTCAGCAATATTATAGTATACTATTTAGTGTTTGTCTACACTTTATCTACAAAAGTAGAAATAATTACAAAAGTTAAAAATTGGAAAAAAAGCTGTTAAGTACCTAGATATGGGTATAAATATTCAATTTGTTTGTGAAAAAAAATATAAAAACGGTTACAATTTTATAAATTTAAGGTTGCTATTTAAAAATGAAAGCGTTATAATGTCTGTGTTGCAAGAAGTAGTAGAGTAATAGTAACTTGTCAAATGATGCGCATCATTTGCTTGTTTAAAAATGATATTCCTATAATTAAAAAGTAAGGTAAGATTACTTTTTTCGTAAAGGCTATATCATTTTTTTATTTAGCAGACATTTTGATATTAGTGACTATTGAAGAATTATGATAGGAGATGGAAGGATGGATGAAAAAACAGTCGTAATCGGTGTAATCGGGTCAGATGTACATGCAGTAGGAAATAAGATTATTGATTATGCTTTACGCAATGGTGGATTTAAAGTTGTAAATGTTGGTGTTTTATCGACACAAGAAGATTTTATTAATGCAGCTATTGAAACAGCTGCTGATGCGATTTTTGTATCATCGTTATATGGTCATGGAGAAATCGATTGTCAAGGATTTAGAGAAAAATGTAATGAAGCCGGACTAACTGATATTCTATTATACATTGGTGGTAATATCGTTGTTGGTAAGCAAAATTTTGAGGAAGTCGAATTAAGATTTAAGAACATGGGCTTTAATCGTGTTTATCCTCCAGGTACGAAGATCGAAACTGGTATAGAAGATTTAAAATTGGATCTTAATCTATAGGTGTAGAAATGAAAAAAGCCTATCTTCTAATAGATTTTGGAAGTACATATACCAAATTAACACTTATCGACATTAATAACATGGAAATTATCGCAAACAGTAAAGCGGTAACAACGGTAGAATCACATATTATGGAAGGATTTAATCAAGCTTTTAGTATGTTGAAGCAAAAATATGCTGAAAGTGATGTTCAGATTATAAAAAAACTTGCATGTTCATCTGCTGCTGGTGGTTTAAAAATGGTAACCATTGGCCTTGTACCAGAATTGACTGTTGAAGCAGCTAAGAGAGCTGCTTTAGGTGCGGGTGCACGTGTCTTGAAGAGTTATTGTTATGAACTGACAATTGCAGAAATCACGGAAATTAAAAATATGAAAGTTGATATAATTCTCTTATCAGGTGGTACTGATGGAGGGAATAAAAGGACAATTATTGAAAATGCCCAAAAAATTGCACGAAATTTTACCAATATTCCGATTATAGTCGCTGGTAATAAATGTGCCCTTGATGAAATTAGCGTGATATTTGCTGAGAAACATGTTAATTTTACAACAACAGAAAATGTAATGCCTAAGTTAAATCAAATAAATGTTATACCCGTGAGAGAAAAAATCAGAGAAATTTTTATGAATAATATTATTAAATCAAAAGGAATGTCTTCTGTTGAAGATTATATTGATGGAATATTAATGCCAACTCCCGCAGCTG
>CALFRW010000126.1 GCA_937919135.1 uncultured Haloplasmataceae bacterium | reverse complement strand
GGAACACTTTTAGGTGCTTTTGTGGTTGAAAAGTAATAATTACGGAGGATAAACTATATGAATAAAATAGGGATTTTGTTAATAATATTCTTGTTATCATTAATTTCATTATTTTCTTGTAAACCTTCTTATAAAATAATTCCCGTGTTTAAAAAAACTCCTTCAGTTATTGTTGAAAATCAAAATAGTAAAGTAACTTATATAAATAACTACTTAAACGATAACAATAATTATGTATATGTATTTAATGTTGTATCAAGTAAGGATGATTTATTAAAAACCATAATTGATATACAGGAATTTACCATAAATAAAGATAATAAGAGTATATACTTATTTGGGAAAAGTTTTGAAAACAAAAGCATTATCGGTAATAACTTTATTCTTTACCTAAATAATGAAAAGATTGATAATCTTGATGAATTTAACAATAAGGAAATCACTAAGGATATAACCAATTTGCTTGAAATTGAGATACTAATTAACCATCTATTTAAAGACAATACACTAACCACTTCAATTTTAGATGAGTGTACACAATTGATGTATATAAATTGTTATGATCGGCAAATTCAAATAAAGGTTGAATAAAAGTCCAAAAACTTTGATTTAATAAAAATCAAAGTTTTTATATTTACTATATATGTAATTAGATTTGAGGTTTATCAGGCACTTGATGACAATGTCTACATCTTGGTTCATATGATTCACTTGCACCTACAAGAACAATAGGATCATTAAATGATGCTGGTTTATTATTAACTAATCTTTGAGTTCGCGTTGCTGGAGCCCCACAAACACTACAAATAGCTGTAAGTTTAGTAACAAACTCTGCCTTTGTCAAGATCTCTGGCATTGAACCAAAAGGTTCACCCCGAAAATCACGGTCTAAACCAGCAACTATTACTCTAATTCCCTTATCAGCTAAATAATCTAATATATCTACAATACTGGCAGTTAAAAATTGTATTTCATCTACCGCAACAGCATCAATTCTCCCATCAATATGTTTTAAGATATCAACTGGTTCTTCAATGGGAATTGACTTAATACTTGAGCCATTATGAGATACAACTTCATCAATCCCATATCTATCATCGATATTAGGTTTAAATACAAGGATATTTTTCTTTGCATATTGTAATCTTTTGATTCTTCTAATTAGCTCTTCAGTCTTACCAGCAAACATACTTCCACTAATAACTTCTATCCATCCATCTTTACCTGTATAATACATGTTTTCAGCCACTCCTTTACACTATCAATTATTCTACTATTATTCTACATTATATGCAATTCTTTTTGATTCAAAAATAAAAAGACTGTTAATGGACAGTCTTCCTATTCCTCATTATCTGATTTTAAACCATATTTACGATTAAATTTATCAACTCGACCAGCTGCAGCTACATGCTTTTGTTTACCAGTATAAAAAGGATGACAACTTGAACATGTATCTACGGTTAATTCCGCCTTTGTTGAACCAATTTCAAATTCATTTCCACAAGTGGTACATCGGACCTTTGAAGTATGAAATTGGGGATGAATATCTCGTTTCATTAGTTTCACTCCTTCCGCCCTGAATATCTTATTAATTCAGAGTAAGTTGCACTAAATAATTATATCATATCTTAATGCATTTTCAAGCAAAAATTACAAAATTATCTTATTATTTTACGCTGATTCTTGCTCCAACTCCTTGTAATTTATTTATAATATCTCCATATCCTCTAAATATATGCTCTGAGTAATTGATTGTTGTTTTATTTTCTGCGATTAAGCCTGCTAAGACTAATGAAGCTCCTCCTCTTAAATCACTGGCAGCTACTTCAACACCACTTAGTTTTGCTGGTCCAATGATAATAGCTGAAGCATTTTCGATTCTGATATTAGCACCCATCTTAATTAATTCATCACAATTTTTAAATCGTGATGCATATATTTTTTCACTGATTATACTAGTTCCGTGCGCCTGGGTCATTAAAGCGGTTATTATTTGTTGTAAATCTGTGGGAAAACCAGGATAAACTGCAGTTTTTATATTAATGGGTAATATTTGTTCTGGTTTAGAAATTATGATACGATTATTATCAATTTTTAAGTTTACTCCACTTTCTATGAGTTTTGCGATTAAGGCTTGCAAATGATTTGGATTCATATTATTTATTATCATCTCTTTAGCCACAGCAGAACCAAATAACATATAAGTGCCTGTCTCAATGCGATCTGGTATGACAAAATGACTACAACCTTTAAGCGTTTTAACACCAGTTATTTTTATTTTGCTAGTTCCAGCTCCTTTTATGTTAGCTCCCATTTTGTTTAGAAAATTTGCAATATCAACTATTTCTGGTTCCTTAGCTGCATTTTCAATTACGGTTACACCTTCAATAAAAATTGATGCAAACATAATATTTATTGTTGCACCAACACTTGCAATATCTAAAAATATTTGATTACCAATGAGTTTATTAGTTTTAATATGGAGTATTCCCTCATCAATGGTATAATCACAATTTAAGGTCTTAAATCCCTTTAAATGCAAATCAATTGGCCTTGGTCCTAAATAACATCCCCCTGGTAAATTAATTTGTACTTGATTAAATAATGCTAATAACACTCCCATAAAATAATATGATGCCCTTAATTCAGACATCTTTTCACTAACTAAAGAGGTGTATTCGATATTACTGCTATCGATTTCAATAAATTCCTCTTCACATTTAACCGAAACATTTAAATCTTTTAATATTTCACATAATACTATAACATCAGAAATATGTGGACAATTATATATTCTAACTATATCCCTACATAAAATTGCTGCAGGTATTAAGGCAACGACGCTATTTTTTGATCCTGATATATTTACAATGCCTTCTAAATTTACACCTCCATTAATGATAATTTTTCTCATATCATTAATCCCTTCTTATAAATGCTAACTGCGAAGAAAATATAAAATTATTTCGCGCATTAGCATTCTTTTATTGAGCATTGTACGTTATAATAGTATGTAGAAATAGATAAGGTGGTGCATAAAATGCGATATATTAATAGAGATATTATTGTAGAAACTGTAGAACGCCTTTGTATTGAAGCCAATTATAATATCGAAGATGATGTTATGGAGGCGCTAAATAACAGTTTAAGAAATGAAATATCTCCAACTGGAAAAGATGTTTTAAGTCAAATCATCGAAAATGATTTGATTGCTCGAAATGATTCAGTCCCGATGTGTCAAGATACTGGGGTAGTTATTGTGTTCTTAGAAATCGGAAATGATGTTCACATTGATTATGACATCTATGAAGCGATTAATGAGGGGGTAAGGAATGGGTATAACCATGGATATTTGCGGAAATCAGTCGTCAGACATCCATTAGATCGGGTAAATACCAAAGATAACACGCCTGCTGTCATTCATACAAAATTGATAAGTGGTGATAAAATCAATCTTCTTATTGCAGCTAAAGGAGCTGGAAGTGAGAATATGAGTTTAGTTAAAATGTTAACTCCAGCTGAAGGGATAGAAGGAGTCAAAGATTTAGTTATTGACACAGTATTTAATGCAAAGGGTAAACCATGTCCACCAATTATTGTTGGTTTAGGACTTGGAGGGACATTTGAAAAGTCTGCCCTTTTAGCTAAAGAAGCTGTAATGAGACCAATTAATGATCAAAGTCCAGATCCGATTGCCCGTAAGTTAGAAAAAGATTTGCTTGAAGAAATTAATAAATTAGGTGTCGGACCATTAGGATTTGGAGGAACCCAAACAGCTTTGGCTGTAAAGGTTAATGTTTATCCATGTCATATAGCATCGCTACCTGTTGCGATAAATATTCAATGTCATGCCTCTAGGCATAAAAAAATTACGATTTAAAGGAGGGTTTGTATGAAAATAACTACACCATTAACTGACGAAACAATAGCTAAATTAAAAGCTGGTGATAAAGTACTTATTACAGGGACAATATATACTGCCAGGGATGCTGCTCACCTACGTTTAGTGAATTTAATAAATGAAAACAAAGCATTACCTTTTGATATTAAAAACCAAATTATTTATTACGTAGGACCAACTCCAGCAAAACCTGGACAAGTTATTGGCTCAGCAGGTCCAACAACTAGTTATCGAATGGATCCGTATGCTCCGACATTACTAAAACATGGATTACGAGGAATGATTGGAAAAGGTGACCGTAATCAAACAGTAAAAGATGCCATTAAGAAGTATAAAGCAGTTTATTTCGGAGCTGTAGGGGGCGCAGCTGCATTAATATCAAAATCCATTAAAAAGGTTGAGTTAATTGCTTATGAAGATTTAGGAGCAGAAGCGATTAGAAAATTAGAAGTAGTAGACTTTCCAGCATTAGTTGTAAATGATATTTATGGAAATGATTTAATAATCGATAATATTAAAAAATATAAGGTGGATGATAAGAATGAGTAATGTTTATGAAAAGTCACTAAAATTACACGAAGAAAACCGGGGTAAAATTGAAATTAAATCCAAGGTAGCAGTTACAAATCAAGAAGAACTTAGTTTAGCCTATTCACCAGGAGTAGCTGAACCTTGTAGAGTAATTCAAAAAGATAAGAACGAAGCCTATAGATACACTAATAAAGGTAATTTAGTACCTATTGTTACTGATGGTTCAGCTGTACTAGGACTAGGAAATATTGGTCCAGAAGCAGCCTTGCCTGTAATGGAAGGTAAATCAATTTTAATTAAGCAGTTTGGTAATGTAGATGCATTCCCTATCTGTTTAGATACACAAGATACTGAAGAGATTATTAAAACATGTAAATTAATTGCTCCTGGAGTAGGAGGAATTCTCCTTGAAGATATATCCGCACCTCGTTGTGTCGAAATTGAAAGACGTCTAAAGAAAGAATTAGATATTCCTGTATTTCATGATGATCAACATGGTACAGCAATTGTAACAATTGCCGCTCTCCTTAATGCTTGCCGTTTAACGGGTAAGAACATCACTGATCTAAATGTCGTAGTATCTGGGGCAGGGGCCGCAGGAAGTTCAATTATCAGAATGTTACACGATATTAAAGCAAATGATATTATCGCATTAAATAGTAAAGGGATAATTCACAAATCTAAAGCTGATTTATATAATGATTTAACAAAAGAATTATTAGAAATAACTAATAAAAATAATAAAACTGGTGGTATTGCTGATGCACTTGTTGGTGCTGATGTATTTATTGGTGTATCACTAGCAGGATTAGTTACAAAAGAAATGGTACAAACTATGAATAAGGATCCATTTATTTTTGCTATGGCTAATCCAACACCTGAGATTATGCCTGAAGATGCAATCGCTGCTGGGGCATATATTGTTGGCACTGGAAGAAGTGATTACCCTAATCAAGTAAATAATGTTTTAGCATTTCCTGGCTTATTTAGAGGTGCATTAGATTGTCGCGCTACGACAATTAATGAGGAAATGAAATTAGCTGCAGCTAAAGCAATTGCTTTTTTAATCGATGATAAGGAATTAAAACAAGATTATATAATTCCATCTCCATTTGATAATAGAGTAGCTAAAGCTGTAAGTAAATCTGTAATCCAAGCTGCGATTAATACTAATGTAGCAAGAATAAAATAATAGGAGTAGATAGTAATGGATATTTCTAAATTTCGGATTGAGACGGATTCTTTAGGGGAAAAATTAGTTCCAAAGGACGCATACTACGGAATACAAACACTAAGAGGTAAAGAAAATTTCCGAATCACAAAAGAAAGAGTTCATAAAGAAATGATTAAAGGCATGGCTTTAACAAAAAAAGCTGCTGCCCAAGCAAATTATGAAGCGGGTATGCTTTCAAAAGAAATATATGATGCTATAGCACAAGCATGTGATGAAATTGTTTCAGGTAAATTAACAAGACAATTCATCACCGACATGATCCAAGGTGGAGCAGGTACTTCAATTAACATGAATGCTAATGAAGTTATCGCCAATCGTGCACAAGAAATATTAGGTGGAGAGAAAGGCGTTTATGATATTGTTCATCCTAATGATCACGTAAATTTTGGTCAATCAACTAATGACATTGTTCCAACTGCTGGTAAAATTGCCGCAATTAAATTAACAGAAAAATTATTAATAGAAATGAAACGTCTCCATCGTTCATACTTAGATAAAGCTAATGAATTTGGTGGCGTTATAAAAATGGGAAGAACCCACTTACAAGATGCAGTTCCAATTCGTTTAGGTCAAGAATTTAATGCTTTTGCATCTGCTCTTGAAAGAGATATTAAACGTGTCGAGTATTCTATTCAAGATTTAAAAATATTAAATATGGGAGCAACTGCTGTTGGTACTGGATTAAATGCTAATATCACTTATATAAATAAAGTTGTTAAAATCTTATCGGATCTTACCAATATTGACTTCCAACAAGCTGAGGACTTAGTTGATGCGACAAGAAATCTAGACCCTTTTGTTTGGTTATCTGCAGCACTTAAGACTTGTAGCGTCAATCTATCTAAAACCGCAAATGATTTAAGGTTAATGGCTTCAGGACCTAAAACAGGTTTTAATGAAATTAATTTACCACAAATGCAACCAGGTTCATCGATTATGCCTGGTAAAGTCAACCCTGTTATACCTGAGGTTATTAATCAAATTGCTTTTCAAGTAATGGGAAATGATTTAACGATTACAAAAGCCTGTGAAGCAGGTCAATTAGAATTAAATGTTTTTGAACCAGTTTTATTTGCCAATTTATTTCAATCACTAGATATACTAAGAAGGGGAATAAAAACATTTTATCAAAGAGCGATATCGGGGATAACTGTTAATAAAGAATTATGTATATTATATGTTGAACGAAGTGCAGGAATTGTTACTGCTTTAGCACCTCATATTGGATATAAAATGGCTGCTGAAATTGCTAAAGAAGCAATTAAATTAAATAAGAATATTAAAGATTTAGTTATCGAAAAGAAAATTCTATCTGAAGCAGATTTAGATATAATACTGAATATTGATAATTTAACATCACCAGGGATTTCGGGGGAAGAATTACTAATACAAAAGAAGAAGAAATTACAAGAATAACCTGGAGGTAGTAATGCATAAAACCCTTACAATTCTTTCAATATTTTTTCTCACTATTACTATATCTAGTTGTACCAGACTCAAAGAATCATCAGTAGAATATTATGAAGAATATTTTGATACTTATATAACTTTAAGGGTATGGGATAATAAAATATATGATAATAATGATAAACTTTGGAAGGGTGCCGAAAATATCATGCAAAATATACAAAATACTTTTAAACGAACAGCACCTGATAATAATGAGGATCCAAGTGAATTATATCTATTAAATCAGTCTGCAGGTTCTACTAATCCAGTACAGGTTTCTGATGAATTATTTGATTTAATAAAAACCGGTATTAATTTCGCTAAAGATACTGAAGGACGATTTGACCCTACAGTTGGAGCTTTAGTTGATTTATGGGGGATTACTGGTGAGGTAGTGGAAAAAGAACGTCCAGAAAACAGTAAGATTACAGAAATGCTTGCTTTAGTTGATTATAACTTAATAAAGCTTAACGAGGAAAATAAAAGTGTCATGTTGCCAAAGAAAGGCATGGTTATTGATTTGGGAGCTATAGCCAAAGGTTATGCAGCTGATAAATTGGCAGAATATTTTTATGATAAAGGAATAGAACATGCACTGCTCAACCTTGGTGGTAACATATATGCAATAGGTGAACGTTATGAAAAAGGAGCAGATGGTACTACAAATTGGATAATTGGTATAAGAACACCTTTAGTAGGAAGTCTTGACCAAATTGGGCAAGTCTCTGTAAGAAACAAAACAGTAGTAACCTCCGGAACATATGAAAGATATATATATGACCCTGTAGAAGAAAAAAGATATCACCACATTTTAGATACAACAACAGGTTTCCCTGTTGATAATAATCTGTTAAGTGTGACAATTATATCAGAAAGTTCTACAACTGCCGATGCATTATCAACAGCAGTTTTTGCGATGGGACTTGATAAAGGTCTTGATTTTGTCGAATACTATGATGATGTTGAAGCCATCTTCGTATACTGGGATAATAATGGGGATATGAAGATAAAAAAATCTTCTGGTGCAGATTCTCTATATCACTTCAAAGAAAAAAAATAGCCAAAAAGGTTACAAATTCAAATTGTAACCTTTTTTACTTTACATATAATCTTTTATTTAGTTTGCAAGATCTAAAACTTCATCGATAATAGTTTTAAAATCTGCCACGGTATGAGCCATAGTAACTGAAGTTAAACCATCGATTACTCCATTACCATCTGTAACAGTAATTTCTAATGTTTGGTCTGTTAATAGTTTTGTTTCTGCAGCTTCTGCTTGCTTGAACCATTCTTTATCAGGATTATCAAAACTAGCGCCTCTCATACCATAATTATACTTAGCACCATCTTTTGTTTTATAAGTATTTACTGGTTCCCCGTCTTTATGTAATACTAGTTTATATTGTGTTTCAATGTCGGTAGCATCAGTTTTAATAAATGCCTTATTTTCATTCATCGCAAAGTCATATAGTCCATATGCAGCGTTAAAATCTGCATGAACTAATGTTCCGTTAACAACGATAAATGAACCAAATGTTAAATTTGTAAAAGTAACTTCCATTAAGTCTAATTCTGCTTTAGTATATGCTTCTGTAAGTGCATTTCCTTCAGTATCAACTGGAATTCCTTCTTCATTTGCCTTAGCGTATGTTTCAGTCTTACTGTCTCCTTCAACTTCTGCATAATAATATCCATCATCACCAAAATCTCCACTTTCAACAGGATCAGATGCAAGTGCTTTTCCAACTAAAACAAATAACTCCTCTGTTGTCATTGTTACTGAAGATATATCATCTGCTACACCACCAGTAAAATCAAGTCCAGAATACTGTTGATTATCAATAATCCACTTTGTAGCTTTATCTGCTTGCGTATGCCAAGCCCCTGCTGAATTATTTGGATCATTTTCCATACCATATTTCTTAGCTACTGAACAAGTGTATTTGTCAGCTCCCTCACATTTTGCTAATCCACCTTGAGTATGATAAGCATTCCATTCTACGTCCGTAATTTTTTTGTTTTTAATTGTAACAACGGTCCAATAACGGTAATCTTCAATTTTAGCCATGTCTTCAACTTCTTGAATAGCAAAGTATTTACCATCAGCTTTATTAATGTTCCCAGGTTTCTCTTCTTCTTTGCCACATGCACTAATTACAATAATCGAAAATAATACCATCATAATCGTTAAAAACTTTTTCATCTAATTCGTCCTCCTTATTAATAATTTCACAAATTGATTAAAACTAATCACAAACTTATTGTACAATATATTTGTGAAATAAACAACATATTTTTGTGAAAAAAACCTTAAAATCAATCATTTATTTCACAAGTTAACAATGAATAGTATTTGACATTTGATAGAGAATATGTAAGACTATATCAGAGGTGTGACTAATGGAAAATAATCATTATATTAAAAAAATATCTCACTACGTTATGAATAATACTCCTGTTAATTTTATCTTTCATAAAAATAAATATTATGAATTTAATGATAGATTGGTACAAGAACACATAATAAATGAACACTCAGAATTATTATGTGCAAGTTATTCATTATTTTATACAACTCTTTCTTTCCATAAACGTGCAGAAACTGATTCAAAATATCAGCCCTACGATATATTACTAGGTGATTATATCAGTAGTTACGTTGCAGAGTTACTTTACAAAAACCAACTTATTGATATATTGAAGGTCTTTACCCTTAGTTCGAAAAAGATTATGCTTAATATTTTAAATAATGATGATGATGATTCACTCCTTGATGATATTATTAAAGCTTTAAAAAGCAGGTGAATTATATGGATTTAGTTAAAATTTGCCATATCGATAAACAATTACTTGACGAAAAAATTAAAAACTTTCTAGACCAGGATAAGGAATTAAACCCCAAGTATCGAAATCAACTATCTAGTCTTTTATTTTCTTCTGGAAAAAGATTACGACCAACATTTACTGTTCTAGGTAGTTATTTTGGCTCTGCTGATAAAGATAAAATCTATTCTTTAGCGGCAATTTTTGAAATGATTCATACTGCATCATTAATTCATGACGATATTATCGATAAGGCAGATTTAAGAAGAGGTAACAAAACCTTACATATTGACAATGGGGTTTATGATACAATTATTTTAGGAAATTATTTAGTATTACTATGTAGTGAATATGTCGCTAAATATGAATTTGAAGATTATTACTACAATTTTTTTAATATTACAGATTTATGTCATTCAGAAATAATCCAACAATCATTATTATTTAATTTTAAGATTACTTTTAAAGAATATATCCATAAAACTAAAAACAAGACAGCACTACTTATTGCTGCATCATTAGTTGGTGGTGCCAAACTAGCTAATGTCGAGGACCATGAATTAACAATGTTATATAATTATGGGATTAATTTAGGCATTTCCTTTCAAATTATCGATGACATCCTTGACTTTACCCAGGATAAGAATAATCTCGGAAAACCTAATGGTGCTGATTTAATTAATGGTAATGTTACCTTGCCAGTTATTTTTGCATTAAAAAACAAGAAAATAAGTCCCAAAATTCGTAAACTAACTAAAGGTTCATCTACTACAGACTTTAATAAATGCATTGAGTTAATCATTAACAGTAATGCGATTAAAAAAAGTAAAAGGGTTAGTAAAAACTACCTCAAAAGAGCTAAAAAAGCAATTAAGAAATTAAAACACAATCAGAAAACAATTCTTTATGATTTGTTATCAGAATTAGAAAAAAGAACATATTAAAAGCCAGTTCATCAACTGGCTTTTATTATTATTTCATAATTTATTTCTAAAATCATTTGCTTGGTTTCTCCCCCATCGCTTGCTTCACCAGGAGTAGCATCACTTACACCATCAACCGATGAATCAGATACCGATGTTTCTAATATTATGGTAATTTGATAAGTTCCAGCTTCAGTAAAGGTATAATCTGCTTCGGTCACTTCCTCAGCATCAATTTTATAAGTAACTTTATATTTACTTGCTAATTCAGCTGAAGTTAATCGATCTTCTCCACGGTATTCTACCACATTATCTAAAAACTTATAAGTATCATTTACTTTAAGATTAATTACTTTGTTTTCAAGGTATACTGGAGAAACCTTAAACTCAAAAATACCATAGTAATTAATCATCGTTTTTTCATCATTAGTTTCTTTATCTATAAAGTGGAGTTTAAACTCATAGCTATCATTTTTACCAAACTCTGAAGTATCTATAAATCTAATCATAGAATTTTTATCTAGTTCCATCTCTACATAATTATTTTTTGTTCCATTTTTACGATATTCAACTTTAACATCATAATACTCTTCCGGATATTTTCGGATAAATTGATTCTTAATTCCAGTCCAAGAAGAATTTTCTCGAAAAACTTCGTATGGATCAATTATAAAATCATCATTTATATAATAATAATATGTCCGTGTCCCTACGTTGTAGTAATCTGAGTTTGGACCACAGGCAGATATTAAAAACGTAAACATAACAATAACTAATAATCCGATAATCTTTTTCATTATATTTCCTCCTTATTCATTTTTTTCTAGGAGTTAGTCGACCCTTTCTCCATATAGGTACCATTTCTTAATAAATGGAATTTTTTGTAGAAATCTTCGGATTTTAGGCATTAAGTAGTAATCTAGCGATAATACATGACCATTACCACCAAAGTTTAATAAGACAATACTTGCTACTAAGTACCAGAACAATTCTGATAGGAAAATACCATTATAAGAGAACAAACTACCTACAATGACCATAAATGTCAATATTAACGATCCTGTCGATGCTAAAACAGTAAATAGTCCTAATATTAAGAGAATACCAATACCTAATTCTCCAATTGCTAAACCAAATTCGAAGAATGGAGCTATCCAAGTAACAATTGTGTTCATAAACCATTCAGAAATTGTCATAAAGATATTATATAACCATTCTAAGGCTGAGAATAACCAGCCAATCCACGGAAAGTTTTGTTGATAGTAATCAAAAACATATAAAACATTATAGCTTATTCCATAACCAGGAGTTGTTACTGTAGGTTTAAATCCTGAGAAAAACTCATTTATATATGTCATTACTTTATCAAAACCATTTAAATCTTGAAAAGTTGTTGTTGGTACAGTATAATCATTCGGAAACGGCGTCGCATTAACAAAGTTCATCGTTTTTCCTAAAGCTGAACAAACTAGTCCGTTGTTTTCAAAAGTTGCTGGAAATTCGTTTAATGTACAATAACTATCCCAACCACCAGAAATTTTGTTGATAACCTTTGGTAATCCTTGCAAGAACCACATCAATCCTAACCAAATTCTAATTGGTACCGTCCAAATACTTGGGGTTTTCTTTGATAAAAGGCCACCAACCATCGAACGATTATTTCTTGTATGAAAAAATTCATGCTTAATATATGACCAGACTTTATGCCAACCTAAAACTTGCATAAAATAGATAACATTGATGAAATGTTTAATAAATAAAGCGATAAAACTATTTTTAATATTAAACATCATTTTTGGTGTTCCTACTTGAGCTAAACCTTTCCTAGAACCAATACTTACCATTGCTCCATGAAATACTGGTTTGTATTCAAGTTTTTCTTTTCCATTAATTTCCGCAATAATATTACGTGCTACCAGTTTTGCTGAATTTTCCGCATTTTCAACCATTTGTGGTACTGGTTTTTCTTTTCCCTCAGGTATGTAGAAAATATTGTCACCCACCACATAAACATTTTCTTTATCTTCTACTTGTAAATACTTATTGCATACTAAACGCCCTCTGCCTTTTTTCTCAATATCATTAATATTATCAATTAATGTTGAACCTTCTACCCCAGTAGTCCAAACAATGGTTTCTGAATTGATTACTTCATCACCAAATTGGATTGAATCACTAAGGACATTTCCACAAGGTTTTCCTGTTAGACACTCTACACCGATCTTTTCTAGCTTCTTGCGAGCATTTATTGATAATTTTTCTGGAAATGTTGGTAATACTCGTTTTGCCATATCTAATAATTTTATATTTACCTCATCGCGATTTACTTGATATTCGCGACAGAGTTCTGGAATATATTCTGCTAGTTCACCAGCCATTTCTACTCCAGTAAAGCCAGCACCAACAATTACAAATGTTAACATTCTCTTTCTAAGATTTTCATCATCAGTTTTTGCTGCACGACGAAATTGTTCTAAAATCTGTTCATGAAGAACTGTGGCATCTTCTAAAGACCAAAGCGTATATACATGTTCTCTATATTCATCGTGGCCGAAAAAGGTTGGTTTACAACCAGTTCCAATTACTAAATAATCATATGGATATTCGCTTTTTTCTGAGCTTAGTTTTTGATTTACAAAATCAATATGCTTTATCTCATCCAGCGTAAAATCTATTTTGCGGCCAGCAATTACCTGTTCAAAGTAAATTTTTACCGAATCTTCATGTACACGATTACAAGCTACCTCATGTAACTCTGTTAACATTGTATGGTAGGGATTTTTATCTATTAAGGTAATTTTAACGTCTGACTTATGCAACTTTTTCGCTAAATGTTTTGCTGTTAAAATACCACCGTATCCACCACCAAGAACGATGATTCGTCTCATAAAATATCCTCCTTTTAATATTTTCATTTTCTCTAATTTATTTTATCACAATGTTTCACAAAATTAAAGTAATATCTTCACAAAGTTTACTTATTTTATGATAAAAAAGATATCCTTTCTATTATTAAGAATATCTTTTTATATTATATTATTATTTTACTATTATTTTCATTTTTTAATACCATATCCCGCTTCTTTATCTGGTAAAATTTGATGTAAAATAATTCCTATTATAGCTGATAAAGCCATACCAGCAATGGTAATCTTCCCAACACTGATTGCTAAACCACCTATTCCCGTAACAAGTATTACTGATGCAATAATTAAATTTCGTTGTTTATTAAAGTCCACTCTATTATCAACTAACAATCTTAAACCGCTAGAAGCAATAATACCAAATAACATCATACTAACCCCACCCATTACACATTGTGGGATTGTACTGATTAAAGCGGTAAATTTCCCTATGAAACCTAATAATAAGGCAAACACTGCAGCCCCACCAATAACCCAAACTGAGGCAACTTTTGTTATTCCAACTACTCCAGTGTTTTCTCCATATGTGGTATTAGCTGGTCCTCCTAACAAACCAGCAGTTAATGTTGCTATACCATCACCTGCAATTGTTCGAGATAATCCTGGATCCTTTGTTAAATCTTTACGTATTATAGAACTTAATACCAAATGGTCCCCTATATGTTCTGATATTGTAACTAAAGCAACTGGAACCATAACGATAATTATCTCGATTACTTGGTTAAAAGCAAATCTTTCATATACTCCTTTATTAAGAAATACAAATTCAGGTAAAGAAAACCAACTTGCTTCTCTTACTGCTGTAAAATCAACAATTCCAAATATAATTCCTAAAATATATCCAATGATAATCCCTGACATAATCGGAATTAATTTCATAATCCCTTTAGTATAATTTGCAACCAATATTGCTGTTAATAAAGCACCTAACCCTACAATAATGAATTTAATATCTGGAGTTTGCCCACCATTTGTCGTTACCATCCCCACAGCTGTGCTCGCTAAACTTAAACCAATAACCATAATTGTTGGTCCAATAACAATAGGAGGTAACATTTTATTTATCCAATTTGTACCCACTAGTTTGATAATCACTGCTACGATTATATAAACAATTCCAACAGCAACTAATCCAATAGTGACAGCTAATAAATTTAAATCATTTCCTTGTAAGCCTAAATTATTTAAAGTTAAACTTCCATTTAAGTAGCCTTGTACTTCATCACTTTTTAATCCTAAACCAATAATTGAAGCAGACATGATTGGTGCAATATAAGCAAATGAAGAACCTAAAAATACCGGTGATTTGCCTTTAGTTATTAAAATGTAAATTAATGTACCTACCCCTGCAGATATTAAGGTTACGCTAATAGGTAAACCTGTTAACATTGGTACTAAAACAGTTGCACCAAACATTGCAAGTACATGTTGTAAACTTAAAATTAACCATTTCCCCAAACTTGGGACTTCATGAACATCATATACTAAAGCTTTTTTTCCCATCTGAACTCCTCCTATAAATTTGTGAGCTTAAAGGTCTTTAATTAAAAAACCTCTTAAGTCCAAATAGCTTAAGAGGGTACACGTCTTTTTATTTACATGTTTATATCGTGTTCCTTCTCAGCCTCTCTGGACTGAATTAAAAGTTCGTCTTATTATGTCATAAAAATATGTTATTGTCAATAATTGCGGAAATTTTGATCTTCTTATATAATATATTTATATTTTATTGGAGGTATAGTATGTTATTTAATAACTTTTTCGGTTATCAGGATGAAGGATATGTTTTTAAAATTTTCGGTTTTGCTCATTTTATTCCAATAATTATTATGTTTATCTTAATTTTTTTCTTATTTTACTATAGAAAAAAGATTAGGCTTTGGAAGTATGAAGCATTATTTCGTCATTTTTTCGGGGCATTAATGATTTTAAATCAAATGGCTTATACATATAATAATATTTACATTACTTCTTTATTATATAAAGATGAGGCAATAGGGGCATTCCCATTTCCCTATGCCTCGGTAACAAAAGATTTACCATTAAGTCTATGTGGTATCAGCATGATTCTTACTGGTTTCTTGTTTTTCAACAAAAGTAAACGCTTATTTGCTATTTTATATTTCTGGGTAATATGTGGTGCAACGCTTGCGATTATATTTCCAAGTGCAATTGCCAATAACACATATGGACATTTTGGTCCTGATAAATTCAGGTATTATCAATTTTGGATTGGTCATATCGGGATTATAATGATAATCGCTTATATGATTATTGTATGGGAATATAAAATTAAGCTTAAGTCGTTAATTTATTCCTTTATTTGGTTAATTATCTTTGGTGCTAGTACATTAATTGTTAATTTGATTCTTGATGCAAATTATTTGTTTATTATGAATCCTAAAGATACTGGTTTAAATTTCCTTCCCAACTATCCCTGGAGTATTCCATCATTCATATTGCTAGGCTTTATTTTTTATCTAATTATTTTTCTACCATGGCATTTTATCGAAAAGCGAAAAACGGCCAAAAGTTGACAAGATTCTAAATTCAAGATACAATTAATAAAAAAATAGACGAGGTTTGGAGAATGTTAGATTGTACTAATAATTTTTTTAAAAATTTTTTTGGTCAAGGTGAAGAAAACTACAACTTCACTTACTTTTCATTACCACATATTTTACCGATATTTATCATGATTTTAATTATTTTCATAATTTACAAATATCGGAAACAAATTAGAGAAAATCATGAGTTTGATCTAAAACTTAGGCTGTGGATAAGTTTTATTATTTCAACAGTTAATATGAGTTTATATTGGTTATATGTCTATATTGATGCTGACATTACTATCTCTTTACCAATTAGCGTATGCCAAACAGTGATGATCTTTTCTCCATTTTTACTACTAACAAAAAATCAAAAACTTTTTGATATCTTCTACTTTTGGACTTTAAGTGGTTCTACTAACGCCCTAATTACTCCAGCAATACTAGATAATTATGGCCCAACTAAATATCGCTATTATCAATTTTGGATAGGTCATACTGGTATCTTCATAGTTATATTTTATTGTATTTTTGTTTTACAAATGAAAGTTACATTCAAATCCATGATACGTTCAATAACTTGGTTATCCATTTTTAGTCTTTTAGGAATTTATGCAAATAGTTCTATTAAGGGTGCTAATTACTTATTTTTAAGTGGAAGTGAAGCTGGTACCTCAATACTGGATCTTTTACCAACATACTTACCAGCACGGGTTATTATTCTTTTCATCTTAGTTTCCATTCTATTCACGATTGCTTATTTACCATGGTATTTAATGTCTAAAAAGGAGCGATATAAGGAATCAATTGATAACATTTCACTAAAAGGAGTAGTAACGAAAACTCAATAAGGATTGGTATGGAAGAAAAATCCATATCTTTTTTTATTTACTTAATGAATTCAAAAAAAGGGCTTGCGCCCTTTTTAAATGTTAATCATATTATTTAAATAAATCGTATATTGGATCCATCACTGTATTAGATGAGACTAGGAAATAAATTAAGAAGACTGCACCTAATATATACATTATTGTATTTACTTCTTTACGACGTTTAGTAAGGATTAATGTAAGCGGATAGAATATGAAGCCTAAAGCAATTCCTGTTGAAATTGAATATGCTAGAGGCATAATAATGATTGTGATAAATGCTGGAATCGCAATTGCGATATCATCCCATTCAATTTCTTTAAGTTGAGATGCCATTAAGATACCAACCATTATTAAAGCTGGAGCTGTAACAGCTGAAGTAACATACCCAGTAAATGGATATAAGAAAATTGCTAAGATAAATAGAAGACCTGTAAATACAGAAGTTAATCCAGTACGTCCACCTACTTCAACACCAGATAATGATTCAATATATGATGTAGTTGTTGAAGTACCAGCAGCTGCACCAACAACTGTAGCAATAGCATCAGCTAATAAAGCATTACTAGAGCCTTCAAGTTCTCCTTCTTCATTAAGCATGCCCGCACGTCTTCCGACAGTTACTAATGTTCCGGCGGTATCAAAAAAGTCAATGAATAGGAAGGTGAATATTACCACGAAGAATTTGAAATCCCATTTACCATTCACGATACCATCCCAAAAATCACCTAGATGATGATCTGAAAATTTCATTTCTCCTAATTGGCCAGCTTGACCTGTAATGACCGCAAATAAAGCAGTAATAACTAATCCGATAAAAATTGAAGCTGGAACTTTTAATAAGTAAAGGATAACTGTGACTACTAAGCCAAAAACAGCAACTAAAATAGCTGGATCAGCTAAGTCCCCTAGCATTGGAATAACATCACCAGCAGTAAGGTATGTTATTATTCCAGATCCTTTAAGACCAACAAAAGCGATAAAAAAGCCAATCCCTGCGCCTACCGCAAGTTTAAGATTTTTTGGTATTGCATTAATAATTTTCTCTCTTAAACTAGTAAGCGAAATAATTAAGAAAAGAATACCTGAAATAAATACTGCTGCTAATGCTTGTTGATAGGTATACCCCATAATTCCAACAACAGTAGCTGAAAAGAAAGCATTAACACCCATTCCAGGTGCTAGTGCTACTGGATAATTAGCCACTAATCCCATGACTAACGTTCCTACAGCTGCAGCAATTATTGTCGCAAGAAAAATTCCATTAGGATTCATTCCAGTTCCATCACTTAATATCCCTGGATTAACAGCTAGAATGTAAGCCATAGATAGAAATGTAGTAATACCTGCGATAAGTTCTCTTGTAATTGTTGTGCCTTTTTCTTTTAATTTGAAAAAGTCATTAATAAAATTCATCTCTCTC
>CALFRW010000125.1 GCA_937919135.1 uncultured Haloplasmataceae bacterium | reverse complement strand
GTTTAATTAAACAATTATTATTTATTATGACTTTTTGTATTTTGATTACATCAATACCATATATTAAAGTATTACCACAATATATTTATCAAATCATAATTTTATTAATTAATGCCCTTGAAATAATAATTTTACTTAAATTTAAGTATTCTCAATAACTACTAACGACCCATAAGGAACAAAGTCATAAATATATTTTGCATCTAGTTCATTTAACCGAATACATCCATCTGATAAAGCCATTTTTAGCCTACCATCAAATATTGTTCCATCAAAATTAAATAAGATTGAATGGAATAAATAACCCCGATAAAATTGTGTATACCATTTTACTTTGAAGCCTTCTTTTGGTTTGGCGTAACCTTCACCTTTAGCTTTAACGGTAAAACTCCCAGTTACAGTAGGAGTTTGCTTTTTACCGATGGTTGCAGGATATTGTTTAATTAACTGCCATTCTTTGTTCCTACCACTAAAAATAGATACTGTAAATTTTGATAAATTAACATAAATAAAATTCTTTGTCTTACTAAAAAAATCACGGCTATTAATATAAGCTTCTGCTTCATTATAGCCGTTTTTTAGTAATAATTTTTCATATGTTTTAGGTCCTGCAACGCCATCAGTTAATAGATTATTATCAGTTTGATAACGAGTAACAACATTTTTTGTCTTTTCACCATATACGCCATCAATATTAAGGCTATATCCAAGGTTAGTTAATAATCGTTGGATTTTTTTAACCTCTTCACCTTTACTACCTAATGAATAATAATTAATCACTATCAGCTCCTAACTCAATAATAACGACTTGCGGACGCGCAAAAAAGCGAATTGGCAGGCCAACTACACCTATACCATTGGAAATGATTAAAGAAATTCTATTAACAATTTTAAGACCAGTTCGATATTTTTGTTTAGCTGGTATATATGGCGCATAAAGTCCAAAAACTGTTACTTGTCCGCCATGAGTATGTCCGCTTAACATTAAATCAATCTTTTCTGATTTTATCTTTTCCACATAATCAGGATTATGCGAAACAACAATAATAAAATCATCAGGCAATGTATTATTAATTGTCGGATTAATATCTGGTTTATCAAATAGATTATCGGCAACACCACCAATTCTTATCCGTTCACCATTTTTATCAATCCAATAAGCTTTATTATCAAGTGAAATAATACCTGAATTCCCCATTGCTTCAAGAACAAGACTTTTAGAAGTATCATAATCATGATTACCAATTACTCCGTAGATGCCATCTTTAGCTTTTAAGTGTTTTAGTTCATTAAAAACCGGATCAATTTGCCCAATCCGTGAAGTTACATAATCTCCACCTAATAATATTAAATCAGCTTCCAAGTCATTTACTTGCTTAACAACCTTTCTAATCAGCTTTAAAGAAACAAATTCTGAATAATGAAAATCGGTTAGAAAAATTATTTTATAGCCATTAAATGCTTTTTTATTAACCTTAATTTTATAAGTTTTATTAACTAATAAGTATTTCTCAATAAATGCATAAACAAAAAAAATGAGAAATAAAATAATTAACACAAAACTAATTTTAATCCAAATCATAACCATACCACTCTTCATAAAATTGATTTATATAGCCTTCCATATACCGATGTCTTTTTTCCGCTAATTTTTTTCCTGTATTAGTATTCATCAAATCTTTAAGTAATAATAACTTCTCATAAAAATGATTAATTGTATGATTTTCCTGCTTTAAATACTGTTCATAATTATCATATGTATTAGGTTTAATTATGGGATTATAGATTTCACGATTTTTAAATCCACCATAGGTAAATGTCCGAGCTATTCTACCAAGTGCATCTAATAATCAGCATCCTGAACTATTTTCCCTTCAAGTGTAGTTTGTTTTACTTTATTTGTACCAGCCTTAAACGACATTGTCGTAATAATACTTACCACATCGTGGATAATATCTTCCTTTTTTTCAATAATTCTTTCCATAATATTCCTCTAAATCATCCTTTAATTCCTGATAACTAATTTCTGTTAAATCCCAAATTCTTGGATTCTTTAGTTGATGTTTACGAATAATAAAATCCCATAAAGCCATTTTATAAGCTTGATAATCAGCTATTTTTACTTTTTCCTCAAATTCAAGCAATAACAAATTCTTTAAATTAAACCCATGACGAACAGGTAAATATTCACTTGTAAAAGTCAAATATTTACCACTAATCACATCTTTTAAGTAAGTAATATTTTCATCAATTAACCTTTTTTCAACAATTTGTGAATGACTTGTTATTAAAGTTGGAAAATCAAGCTGTTTAATAAATTCCAGTGTCTTTACATATTGATTTAAATTTAGATAATCTAAATATGGGATTGGTGCTTCAATTAAATCACCAGCATAGATAACCTTATCAATGTTGTCAATACAAATCGCTGAACAAACAGTATGTCCTGGTGCATAAACAAATTCAATCCCACTTTCCGCAAAAACCAAGCGCTCACTAAATGTAATTGTCGGTAATTTAAGTTTAATTTCAGGACGAGAATACTGTACTAAATCAAAAGGAGAACGTTCTAGCATGCGCTCTCGACATAATTCATGACTGATGATTTCACAATCAGGGAAAGCATAATTTCCCCAGATATGATCATAATCAGAATGACTGTTAAAAATATACATTGATAAATTAGTTAAATTATGGTCCTTAATATACTTTTTTACATAATCCATTTCTTCAAGACCTTCACTAGTATCACAAAGAATTAAACAACTTTTTGTTTTAATAAGATACACTGAATCACCAAATTCATAAGTAAAAAGAACACCTCTACTACCTATTTTCCGTATCTCTTTTAGTTTCATCTTTTCCTCCTAAAAGTTCATCAGCAACTTTAATAATATTATCAACAACTTCCCATGAATCCACTAAGGCACCACTTGCAAGACTATGCCCACCACCACCAAATTGTTTTGCGAGCGTATTTACGATTGGTCCTCGTGATCTAAATTCAACCCTAATTTTGCCTAATGTATTATATTCAATAAAAAAGATCCACATGACAATTTCCTTGATATCGCTTAAAGTATTAACTTCTGAGGCAGCATATTCTGTTGAAACCTCATATTTTTCTAACATATCGTTACTTATTTTCATATATCCTAAACCGTTTGGAGTACTTGAAAATTCATCTAAGATAAAACCTTTAAACTTAAGTTCCTTAATTGATTTAAAATAAATATTCTCATATAATGCTTGTTTATCAAAATCATATTTATAAACCTCTGCACCATAATTAAAAGTCCGTGGCAAAACAGCAGAATAATAATACCTACCAGTATCAGTAAGAATCCCTGAATATAATACCCTTGCAGCTTTATTTGTCATTGTCAGGTTATTATTAATAGCTAAATCAATAATCATCTCACAACACGATGAATAAGCTGTATCTACCCATTCAATATCACAATTAGTAACAGTATGAGGATGATGATCGATTTTAATTAGTGCTTTACTATTAACAAACCTTTTATCATCCACCCTTTCATAATCACCAACATCAACAATAATGCCTAAGGCATTATTATATTTACTATCATCTACTTTATCAAGATTTCCTAAAAAGGCTGTTTTTTCATTATGACTTCCAACCGCATATACGACCTTTTTGGGATATGTAGCCTCAAGTAGATATTTAAGCCCTAATTGTGAACCAATACAATCACAATCAGGATTTTGATGGTGATGAATTATTATCGTTTGATATTTTTCTATAAGTTCAATAATAGCTTTTTGTATCATTTTTACCCTCCAACATATTCCTTACATAATAAATCAGCATCATGAATAATTTTATCAACTAGCTCCCAGCTTTCAGCTAATGTGCCGCTAGCCCATACATGACCACCACCACCATATTTAGCTGCTAGTTTATTTACAATGGGCCCACGCGAACGAAAACTAGTTCTTATTTTACCAAGCTTCTTATCAGCAGTAAAAAACATCCACATCACAATTTCTTTAATATTCCCTAGTGTATTAACCATCCCCGAAGCAAAATCGGTAGTAACCTCAAATTCATCTAATATTTCTTGGGTAATCTTCATATACCCTAAACCATTTTCAGTATATTTAAAGTTAGCCATGATATATCCCATAAACTTCAGCTCATGAATTGATTTATAATATAAATTAGCATATAAATCTTGTTTATCAAAACCAAACTGATAAACAATAGCCCCATACCTTAAGGTTCTTTCCGTAACACTATTATAATAAAATCTACCCGTATCTGTTAATAACCCAGCATATAAATTTTTCGCAGCAACATCAGTCATTACTAATTCATTTTTATTAACTACATAAAAATCAATAATCATTTCACAACAAGCAGCATATTTCGTATCAACCCATTCAAGTTGACAAAACGCTTCTGTAAGTGGATGATGGTCAATCTTTATGAGTTCCTTACCCAAAACAAATCTATCATCATCAATCCTTTTTTTATCACCTACATCAACAATTACTACTAGTGCATCTTTATATACATCATCTTCAATAACATCCAGTTCACCTAAAAACCTTGTCCTATCTACATGAGTACCAACAGCATACACTTTCTTATCAGGATATGAAGCAAGCAGTAAATATTTTAAACCTAATTGTGAACCAATACAATCAGGATCAGGACTAACATGATGATGAATAATAATTGTTTCATAACTTTTAATCTTTTCTAATATCGCTTTTTGTACCATAATACCTCCAAATAAATATTGTGTGTTAATAAAATTATCTATCTATTAACATTATATAATACCACATATTAAATAATTTTAAAATCAATTAAACAAAAAAAGCCTCCGAAGAGGCTTTTAAAGAATTATTTTTATTCAGTTGTATGTGAACCTAAATAATCAAATGTATCTTTAGCATATTCGGTCCATTCTGTTTCATCAAA
>CALFRW010000124.1 GCA_937919135.1 uncultured Haloplasmataceae bacterium | reverse complement strand
CTGGACAGATTTTTGTTTATAAATAATATCACTCTCATATCCAGGATAACCATTAATATAATAGTTCATTTTTACCTCAACATCCTGAGGAAAATAGGTCATATGTATTGATGGGTGTAAAAGAGGCAATAATCCGGTAGTAAATTCATCAATTTTTACTAAACGGATATACCCAGAAAATTGAATACCTGGTTCTTCACAGATTTTAGTGATACTTATTTGATAATCTGAAGCTTTTGGTTCTCTTAGTACCTTAAATATTAACGTATATAACATAAGTATCGAGATTAATACCGTAAAACTAATGATTCCTATCTTTTTAGTTTTTGGTGCTTTTAAATAGTTCCATATGTATGCATACATATATTTATGGCACTTTAGTCTTGTTTTTGTGATCATTAGTCCCATGAGAATAGTTAATAAACCTAGAGGTAAAGTGATTATCCCACAGACAATTAATACTATTTTTAGGGTTTTTAGCGATTTAATATTATGTGAAAAGAACATTGTCTTTATTAATAAAAATGTGTTAATAATAATTAAGACAATTATATATAACCCCACAAATGATATTAATCTTAAGCTAATTTTATCACGATGATTTATAATGTAGTATATAATAGGTCTCGCATATAAGTTTCGTCTAATATAAACAAGCATAAGTAGTATTACTTGGAGGATTACGAGAAAGAATAGCCACCAGTCTCCTTTTGTAAAACGATTGATTGGTAAATCTAATGCCTCGCGATAAGAATTTACAGCTTTTAAATCATTAATTACCTTTTTACCCGCTTTATATACAGGCATTCCAGTATTAATTAAAGCATCAACGCGCTCGTAAGCTAATGTTTTATGTTCCTGTTTTAGCTTTTCTATTTCAGGTGTACTTTCAGTATTTTCAAATACTTGATTAAAATATTTTTCAATTAACATAAACTTCTCCTATACATTCGTTTTACTTACTATCGATAAAATAAAAACTGGAAACTATTAGTTCTGGGATTATCGTGTTTAGGGTATAACGAAGGATTAATTGAAATCCCTAATGACGGCCCAGTTATTCCAATACCTAGATTAAGCGAAGGATTTAAATTTAATTGTTGCCAAAAATGAACATATTGTGCTTGCAGTATCGTAGAATTTAAACTACTATCTTTAATAGATGGGCCATTTTTTTTAATTAAGTTGAATTCCACACAAATTGTCAAGTTTGAAAATGTTTTTATTAATGTACAAAACTCATCTTTAAAATAAATGTTTTCGTACGAGCTTATATTTGCGTTAAAAATAATGCCATTATTTTCCCATTTAAATTTATTACCAAAATAAAAAATTTCTGGCATTGTTCGACCTTCGTATGCTTCAGGTTCTTCTTGTCCAATATAATATTCAAAGTAAAAATAATCAGCTTCTATGCGAGCATTTATTGAGTCAAATAAAGGATCAAACTGATTACCATCGTATGAAACTGACATAACATCTACCATCCTGTTATTAGGCATAATATCCCATTTTAATTCACTCTTGACCTTAATGCTTGGATTTTGTGGTGAAATATTATTCGGGTAAACTTTTATCCTAGTAGTATGTGTTGAATATTCTACAGTATAAGCTTCGTTCTTTTCGCACAAATATGAGTATACTGAACATCCTCCATCTGGTGGGGGTGTTCCTCCGCCTCCTGGTGGAGGATCTTCAAATTCTGGTGGACCATCACTTCTAATATGATTATTTTGGGGTTCAATATTTAATACAAAATTCCGTGTACTGAAATCTTTTTTCATCTTATTAATAGTCTGTATATTTTGTAGTTTAATAGAATTTTCATGGTGATTTTTTTCAATATTAAATGTTTGGACTCTGCTTTGATACTCTTTTGTATCTAATACTGTTTCTTGTAGTAAGTTACCCTCTTCATCATAAAATTTTTCAAAACCTAATGTATGAGTTTGCTCCATATATGATTTTTTTTCATTTGAAATGGTTTGTGCAGATATTTTAGCTGTTCTTAAACTAATAAATACAGCACATACAAACACGCATACGCTAAATTTCCTTATCATTAGTCTCCTCCATAAATTATTTACTACTCCTGTATATTAACATTTATGATTAAATTTATCAATATATATATGGGGAATTTGTATAAGATTTAAAATTAAACATCTAAGAAAATGTTAAATTAAAGCTTGTGCTGTTAATATATGTAATACTAATATTTATTTAAGAGAAATATGTAAAAACCACCCTAAAGGGTGGTTTGATTTAATTAAGTAAAAGATTAAGCATGGTGAAGAAGTGTAATATTGTACCAGCTAAGACGAATAAATGCCAGAGCCCATGGTGAAATTTAAACCAAGTAAATATATAAAATATTAATCCAATACTATAACATAATCCTCCAACAACAAGGAAAATAAAAGCGATAATCGTCATTGGTCCATTAAGGAGTGGTACGATAAAGAAAATAAAGGTCCAGGCCATTAAGAGATAGATAATAACATGGATAAATTCAAATTTATCAACCCAAATTGCCTTAAAGATTACCCCAATTAATGCCAGTCCCCATTGTAGTCCAAAGATTACCCAACCTAAAGCTCCAGGGAAGGCGATAAAACAAAGCGGTGTATATGTGCCTGCGATTAAAATATAAAATGATATTTGGTCTAATCTTAAAAAAACATCCTTTGTTTTTCCTTGTGGTAAAGCATGATATATTGTGCTCATTAAGTACATAAAAACAGCTGTTGATCCAAATAAAGTCATACCAACAACTTCAGATGCGTTTTGGGAGAAAACAATAATTAATACTAAAATGGCGATTGCAAGTAATGCTCCAACTCCATGGGTAATGGAATTAAATAACTCTTCTCCAAAGGTAAAATTTTTTTCAATTTCTAATAATTTTTTTCTTTTCGTTTCTTCTTTATGGTGTTTCAAATGTTCCGCAAAAAAATTAATTAAATCTTTAGATAATTTTTGTTTTTCTTCCATGCTTTCACCTCATATGATATTATTATTATTATAACATCAATAACTAGCAATTGTAAATAAATGTATATAGGAAGTGATAATAATGTATTACGATACTCATGCTCATCTAAACGCGGATAATTATCAAGGAAACTTACAAAAGATCATCAATGAAGCTAGAGATCATAAAGTAAAATATCTTAATGTTGTGGGGTTTAATCCTAAGACGAATCGTTTAGCTAATCAAATCGCATTAAATAATGCTAATATTTATGCCACTTGCGGTCTCCATCCGTCGGAGGTTCAAAATTTTACTAATAAAGATTTAGCTGATTTAGAAAGTTATTTAAAACAAGATATTACTGTAGCTGTAGGAGAGTGTGGCTTAGATTATCATTGGCATAAGGAAACAAAAATGATTCAATTTGAATTTTTTGAAAAACAAATAAAACTTGCAAAGAAGTATCAAAAACCACTAATCATTCATGTTAGAGATGCGATAAATGATAGTTATGAAATTTTAAAGGAAACTAGTAGCGATGGCTTGTTAAAAGGAGTTATGCATTGTTTTAGTGGTAGTAAAGAAATGGCTGTTAAATTTCTTGATTTAGGCTTATATCTTTCTTTAGGTGGACCTGTAACGTTTAAAAATGCGATTGTTCCTAAAGAAGTGGCAAAAATTGTACCATTAGATAAGTTAATAATAGAGACTGATTGTCCTTATTTAGCACCCCACCCTTATAGAGGAAAAGAAAATAAACCGAGTTATTTACCGATAATCGCAACAGAAATCGCAAAGATTAAGGGAATCTCAGTAGAAGAAGTTGCCTACTATACTACTGAAAATGGAAAAAAATTATTTAAAATATTATAAAGTTGATAAAAAACACCAAAATCTTACATACTATTACTGTAATAAAAAAAGGAAGTGAATCTAATGGGTCAAAAAAGGCAGATTTTCCTTCTTGGTACAGTTGCAGGGATATTAATTGGTGTTTTATTATTTGTTTTAATTTATCTTCTCTTTTATTTGGGTAATAATATTAGTTTTAATAAAATTGCATATAACGTTGATGTCGATAGTGCTGTTAATCAAGCGATTGAGAAAGCAAGTCCAAGTGTTGTCGGAATCGTGAGAATAATTAATGAAAAAGAAAGTGGTACTGGTTCTGGAGTAATTTATAAAATCACTAATAAATATGCTTATATCGTTACAAATCATCATGTCGTAAAAGATGCTGAAAAAATTGAAGTAGCTTTTCAAAATGAACTACGAAGGGAAGCTAAACTAATCGGTGATGATTTGATTAGTGATCTAGCAGTAATTAGAATCCCAAAAGGAAATATAACTGATTATATGGAATTTTCTGACTCTGATAATTTACATGTAGGTGAGTTCGTTTTCGCAATTGGAAATCCCCTAGGATTAAACTTCTATGGAAGTGCAACGCTTGGTATCGTATCTTCAAAAGAAAGATTGATCCCAATCGATGTGGACAAAGATGGAGAAAGTGATTGGTTTGCTCATGTTATTCAAACGGATGCAGCGATTAACCCGGGAAATAGTGGTGGTGCATTAGTAAATGTCGCAGGAAAGCTAGTGGGAATTAATTCGATGAAGATAGCTGGAAGTCAAGTTGAAGGGATTGGTTTTTCAATCCCCACTAAAATAGTATTAAAAGTAATCAATGATATTGAAAATTATGGTGAGGTTATAAGACCATTTATTGGAATCCACTTATTTAGTGTTAATAAACTAACAGCTGAAAATAAAAGTGAAATTGGCTTAGAATACCTAACAAATGGTGTTTATGTTAACGATGTAGTTCCTGATTCTAGTGCTAAAAGGGCAGGAATTAAAATCAATGATGTAATCACGAAAATAGATGGTACAGTAATAAAAGATGTAAGTGATTTTCGTTATCAAGTTTATCAAAAAGCTTTAGGCGATGTGATAAAGATTACAATTATTAGAAATAATAAAGCGCTAGATTTAAATTTAGTTTTACAAAAAAAATAAGGTGAAAATTATTCCACCTTATTTTAATTTATTAAAGTGCTAAAGTTCCCATTATTATT
>CALFRW010000123.1 GCA_937919135.1 uncultured Haloplasmataceae bacterium | reverse complement strand
GTAATAGTGCTAATTTTGGCGTAATTTGTCATCTTTTTGTTTATTTTATATTGAAAACCCTTTCACTTATGATATAATTAAGTTGTGTTAACACAAATATAGTAATTACACAAAGTGAGGGGAATATAGCAATGAAAGTTACAAATGTTAGAATAAGAAAAGTCGAAAATAAAAATCGATTAAAGGCAGTTGCAACTATTACATTTAATGATTGTTTTGTAGTTCATGAGCTTAGACTAATTGAGGGGAAAAATGGTCTTTTCGTCGCAATGCCAAGTAAGAAAAATTTCCGCGATGAATATAGAGATTTATGTCATCCAATAACTCAAGAATTAAGACAAACAATAGAAGAAGTAATTATTAATGCTTATAATGACTCAGAGTAAATAACAACCTCTATTAATAGAGGTTGTTTTCTTTTTTTCTGCTTTTTTTTTATCACATTTTTGATATAATAAAAAGAGAAGCTTGAGAGGACGTGAATAGATGAATAAGTTTGCGGTTATTTTAGCTGCCGGAAAAGGAACACGAATGAAATCAGACAAGGATAAAGTATTACATCCACTATTGGGAAAACCGATGATTAGTCATGTGATAGATAATTTAGAAGGCTTAAATTTGACTAAAAAAGTTGTCGTGATAAGTGATGGTAGGGAGGATATAAAGAGTTTATTAAAAAATGAAGTAGACTTTGTTGTTCAACATGAAAGGTTAGGGACAGGTCATGCGGTTAAAATGACTAGGGAATTATTAGAAAAAGAAATTGGTACCACATTAGTAATTTGTGGTGATACACCATTAATTAAATCAGAAACAATTGCTAAATTATTTGAAATACATCAAAGTAATCAAGCAGATATTACGATACTATCTACTACTGTAAAGGAACCCTATGGATATGGACGCATCGTCCGTAATGATAATAACGAAGTTGTTAAAATAGTCGAGGAAAAAGATGCAACTATTGAAGAAAAATTAATAACTGAAATTAATACTGGTACTTATTGTTTTAATAATCAACTCCTATTTCAATCATTGCTGGAATTAAAAAATGATAATGCTCAAAATGAATACTATTTAACTGATGTAGTTAAAGTTGTTTCAGCACACGGAGGAAAAATCTGTGCCTATATTACTTTTGATGAAGAAGAAACACTAGGAATAAATGATCGGGTTGCCTTAGAAAAAGCTAATCGAATATTAAAGTGTAGGGTAAATGAAAAATTAATGCAAAACGGGGTAACGATAATTGATCGTAATAATACATATATATCTGTTGATACTGTAATTGGTAAAGATACAACAATTTATCCAGGAACGATATGTATGGGTAAAAATATTATTGGTAATAATTGTGATATTGGGCCAAATACGCAGCTAGAAAATATTACGATTGGTAATAACGTAAATGTTTGTCAATCAGTGATAACTGACTGTACAATCGGAAATAATACCAAGGTAGGACCTTTTGCTCATTTTCGTAATCAATCTGTGATCGGTGATAATGTTAGAATTGGGAATTTTGTGGAAGTAAAAAATACTAAAATTGATAAATATAGTAAAGCTGCTCATTTATCATATATTGGTGATGCTGAGATTGGTAAAAATGTTAATGTAGGTTGTGGTTCTATAACAGTTAATTATGATGGTAAAAATAAATATCAAACTATAATTAAGGATAATGTTTTTGTTGGCTGTAATTCTAATTTAATTGCCCCGGTTACAATCGCTGAAAATGCATATATTGCTGCTGGGTCGACAATTAATCGAGATGTACCTAGTGACTCATTAGCAATAGCAAGGAGTAAACAAGAAAATAAAGTAGGTTATGCAAAAAAGTATCGAAAATAATAATTGCATTCTACGTATAATATAGTAGAATAGAATTTGGAATAAAGTTTTGGAGGTTTTTTAATGTACATCGACCAAAAAAAGGTTAAATTATTTACACTTTCTTCAAATCCAAAGTTAGCAGAGGAAATATCAGAAGCTTCAGGAATCCCACTTTCTAAATGTGAGGTTAAAAGGTTTGCAGATGGTGAGGTAAGTATTGATATTGCTGAAACCGTCAGAGGACATGATGTATTTGTTATTCAATCGACTAGTAATCCTGTAAATGAGCATTTAATGGAAGTTTTGATTATGATTGATGCATTAAAAAGAGCATCTGCAAAATCTGTTAATTTAGTAATGCCATATTACGGTTACTCTAGACAAGATAGAAAGGCAAGTTCACGTCAACCAATTTCAGCAAAATTGGTAGCAGATTTATTGCAAGCCGCAGGTGCAAGTAGGATTTTAGCAATGGATTTACATGCTGCACAAATTCAAGGTTTTTTTGATATACCAATTGATAATTTTGTAGCAATTCCCATAATTGCCCACTACTTTAGAAGAAAAAACTTTACTCACGAACTGGTAGTAGTATCCCCGGACCATGGTGGAGTTGCAAGGGCTAGACAGCTTGCTGATTTTCTTAATTGCCCGATAGCGATTATTGATAAAAGGCGTCCACGTCCTAATGTTAGTGAGGTTATGAATGTTATTGGCGAAGTAGAAGGAAAAATTGCCATTATTATCGATGATATAATTGATACGGGGGGAAGCATTGTAAATGCAGCTAGCGCTCTAATAGAAAGAGGTTCATTAGAAATTTATGCTGCCTGTACACATCCAGTATTTACTTATCCAGCTAATGAAAGAATTGAAGAATCTGCGATAAAAGAATGCATTGTTACAAACACTATCTGTTTACCACAGGAAAAACTAACACCGAAAATTATTCAATTATCAGTAGGTCCATTAATTGGACAAGGAATCATAAATATTATTCGTGATGAATCTATTAGTATTCTTTTCACACCGTAAAAATATAGCGATGACTTCTTAAAGAAGTCGTCTTTTCGTCTTAGAAATAGGTGATATAATATGAAATTAATTGTTGGATTGGGTAATCCTGGTCGACAATACAAAAATACTAAACATAATTTGGGCTTTATGGTTTTGGATGAACTAGCAAAAAGAAAGGGCTTAAAATTTACTTTAAATAAAAAATTTAAGGGGAAAATAATCCAAACAGTTATTAATAATACTACCGTAATTTTATTGAAACCTGATACCTTCATGAATTTATCAGGCGAAGCAGTTTCTTTGGTTAAACAGTTTTATCAAATAGATACGGATAATATTTTAATAATACATGATGATCTTGATTTAGAATGTGGTGTATTAAGAGTTAGACAAAAAGGTAGTTCAGCAGGACATAAGGGTTTAAAATCAATTATCAATTTATTAAAGAGTGAAGACTTTCATCGTCTTAAGATAGGTATTGGGCGTAATGAAATAATTCCCGTTGTTGATTATGTATTGAGTAAATTATCTAAAACAGATCAAAAACTTATTAATGATGCAATCAGAATTAGTATTGATCTAATTGAGGATTGGTTAATTCACGATATTTTATATGTAATGAATAAATATAATAGAAAACTGAATGGATAATTTAGTTTTACAATTATTTAATAAAATCCTTGATAAAAATATTTTAGTTAGTTTAAAAAATAATCGGCAAAGAATTCTTTTTAATAATATTAATGAAAACTTAACTTCGTTAGTTATTTCCTATTTAGCTGAACACTTAAATCAAAATATCGTCATTGTAACACCAAACTTATTTCAAGCCCAAAAAACATATGATAAATTAGTACAGATGTTAGGTGATACTCATGTGTACTTTTTTCCGATGGATGAATTTATTTCAGCTGAGATGTTAGCGTCAAGTAATGAATTCAGACAGGAAAGAATTAACACCATTGTAAACTTACTTCGCAATAAAAGCGGGATTATAGTTACCCATACAATTGGTGCTATTCGTAAATTGCCACCAAAAGCAGTTATGACAAATTATCTTACGAAAATAGAAATTGATAAAACATATAATTATTATGATTTAACAACTAAATTTGTGAGTTTAGGATATCAAAGAGTTTCCGTCGTGGAGGAACAAGGAGAATTTGCCCTACGAGGTGGGATAATAGATATCTTTCCCTTTACTGCCGAACATCCATATAGAGTAGAATTTTTCGGTGATGTAGTAGATTCAATCCGTTTTTTTGATGAAAAAACGCAAAGAACTATGAAGATGATTGATGAAGCACTTATTACACCTATCTATGAACTTGTTTATTCTGATGAGATAAAAACTAGTGTGATTGAAAAACTAAAAATGGAGTTTAATAATAAATTAACAGTAAAAAGGGATCAGCAAAAATTACAAGATGTACTATATGCAGATATTAATGATATCGAAAATTATCATGATTTAACAAGAATTCATAAATTTATCACCTATTTTTATGAATCAACAGAGACAATTTTAGATTACATTGAGGATGGATTACTTATATTTATTGATTATCATAATATTAGCAATAGTTTTAATAATTTTCAAAATGAATATTATCAATTTTACACTGAACTTCTGGAAGAACATAAAACGGTGTTTATTCCAGAACACTACTATAATATAAGTAACATTATTGATAAAAATAATAATCAAATATTTTTTCAAGCGTACACTACATTAATAAATGATATTAAGTTTACTGCGGAATATGATGTAAATAGTCGGAAAATTGAACAATATTATGGGGTTTTAGAGGATTTTTATAATGAAGTTAAACGTTATAAGGATCTAAAAACTTATTGTGTTTGTTTTTTAAATAAGCAGCAATTAATTAGGTTTAGTGAGAATTTAGCTGAACAAAACCTATCATATGCTATTATCGGAGAAAATGATAATTTAATTATGAATCAAATTAATCTTATCATTAGTAATACTCCCGAAGGTTTTGAACTAATTGATCAAAAAATAAAAGTTGTTACGACCTTTGAATTATATAAAAAATTAACTAAGGTTGTAAAATATCGGAGCACAATAAAAGAAGCTAAACGAATAAAATATCTTGATGAATTAAAAATAGGTGATTATATTGTCCATGTAGACCACGGTATCGGTCAATATGTAGGGATAAAAACACTTTTAACCAATGGCATTCATAAAGATTATTTACAGATAGTATACCGTGGCGAAGATAAATTATATGTGCCTGTTGAAAATATAAATTTGATTCAAAAATATATAGGTAATGAAGGTAAAAAGCCGAAAATCCATAAAATTGGTGGTACTGAGTGGGCGAGAACTAAACATAGAGTCCAAAATAAAATTAAAGACATCGCCAATAAATTAATTAAACTCTATGCTACACGTGAAAAAACAAAAGGTTTTGCTTTTGGAATCGATACTGAGGAACAAAAACAATTTGATGAAAGTTTTGAGTTTGTGGAAACGCCAGATCAATTACAAGCAATTGCGGAGATAAAACAAGATATGGAACAAGGTCGTCCTATGGACAGATTATTATGTGGTGATGTTGGGTATGGTAAAACTGAGGTTGCCATGAGGGCTGCTTTCAAAGCAGTTATTGATAATAAACAAGTAGCTTATTTAGCTCCGACCACGATATTGACGCAACAACATTTTGAAAATTTTATTAAACGCTTTAGTAATTTTCCAATTAATATAGCTTTATTAAATCGGTTTGTGACTCCGAATCGACAAAAAGAAATAATTACAAAGTTAAGTAAAGGACAAATTGATATTGTCATAGGGACGCATCGACTTTTATCGCGCGACGTGGTTTTTCATGATTTAGGTTTATTAATTATTGATGAGGAACAAAGATTTGGTGTTGAACATAAGGAACGAATAAAGGAACTAAAAGTCAATATTGATGTTTTAACACTAACAGCAACACCAATTCCCAGAACGTTACAAATGTCTTTAATTGGTGTCCGTTCTCTATCGCTGTTAGAAACACCTCCTGAAAATCGTTATCCAGTACAGACTTATGTTCTCGAAGAAAATGATACGATTATTAAGGAAGCGATTGAAAGGGAATTAGCTCGTAATGGTCAAGTGTTTTTTCTTTCTAATCGCGTTGATTTCATTGAAAGAAAAACAGCTTTACTACAACAATTAGTTCCTGATGCTAAGATTACATTTGCCCATGGACAAATGTCGAAAGAACAATTAGAAAATACTATGATGTCGTTCCTAAATAAAAGTTATGATGTATTAGTTTGTACAACAATAATTGAAACCGGGATTGATATAGCTAATGCCAATACTTTATTAATTTCTGATGCTGATAAACTAGGTCTATCACAATTATATCAATTACGCGGCCGTGTGGGTCGAAGTGATAAAATTGCTTATGCATATCTTATGTATCCTAAACGTAAAGTCCTTAGTGAAGTTGCTAATAAGCGTTTAATGGCAATAAAGGAGTTTACCGAGTTAGGTGCAGGATTTAGAATTGCTAAACAAGATTTAGCAATTCGTGGTTCGGGTGATTTATTAGGTGCACAACAATATGGATTCATTGATTCAGTTGGTTTTGAAATGTATAACCAACTATTAAAACAAGCGGTGACAGACGTTAAAACAGAACAGTCTGATGAAAATGAAGTCGATATTAGAATTATTTCTGATGCATATATTCCCGAAACATATATTGATAATGAATCTATTAAAATTGATATGTATAAAAGAATCAAATTAATTAATTCAGAAAAAGATATAACTGAACTTGAAGATGAGTTAATTGACCGTTTTGGTGATTACCCACAAGCAGTTCAAAATTTGCTTAATATTGCTTTTATCAAAAGTTGTTGTCAGGATTTAGGAATTATAAAAATTTTAGATACTAAAACTAGCATCGAGTTTTTTTACAGCAAATTAGCTAGCCTGAATGTTGATGGAGAAAGGTTGTTTATAATAGCTAATGAAGTATCAAAAAATGTAAAATTAAAGTATTTAAATAATCAAATAATTATCGCAATTGAAAAACCTCGGCTTCAAGAAAATTATTTATTATTAGCAAAAAAATTGTTTGTTAAAATTATCCACAGTCGAATAATGTAAAATAATGAATAATTATAAAAATATAGAAAAAAATATATCTAGCAAGACAAATACGAAAGCGAGGTTATATTTGTGAAAGCTACAGGTGTTGTTCGTAGAATTGATGATTTAGGTAGAGTTGTAATACCTAAAGAAATTCGCCGAAACTTGCGTATAAGAGAAGGAGATTCACTTGAGATATACGTTGATAATGCTGGCGATGTAATTTTAAAAAAATATTCACCAGTTGAGGATTTAAGTGAATTCTCACAACAATATGCTGATGCTTTATATATGGCAATACAAAAAGATATTATCATCTGTGACAGAGATATGATTGTAGCAGCAACAGCTAACTTAAAGAAAAAATATGTTCAGAAAAAGGTTAGTGATCAACTAGAAAAATTTATGAATAATAGAATAACCAAAGTAGAACGAGATAATATGGAATTAGAAATATCAGAAGATAAAAAGGAACATCATAGTTATGTCGTTCAGCCGATATTAAGTAATGGAGACTGTGTTGGCGCAGTAATTATAATTGGTAATGAAAATAATAGGGATATAACAGATATTGATATATCCAGCGCTAAAACGGCAGCATCTTTTATTGGAAAATATTTAGAAGGTTAAAACCACCGAGAGGTGGTTTTTTACTAGTTTGAAAAAAGGGTAGGTTTACAATTGTCAATTCATAAAGTATAATTAATAGCGATGATTAGAAATGGAGAAAAATGATGATAAAACATATTTTTTGTGATCTAGATGGTACCCTATTAAAGAATTTCCATGGCGTTATTGATTCAGAGGATATTGAGGCTTTAAAAGGTGCTCAAGAAAAAGGGATTACAATCTCTATTGCTACAGGAAGATTAGACTATGAAATTAAGCTGTTAATGGAAAAATATCAGTTAAAAGGGTATCGGATAAGTCAAAATGGGGGTATTGTTTTAAACTATTATGATGAATTAATATATGAAAAGGATTTAGAAACAAGAGATGTTAAACAAATTTTACAAGCTCTCGAAGGTGAAAATGTTGTGATCTTCTTCCAAACGAAGGATTGTTACTTTATTGAAAAAAAGTTACCAATCGTCTTAGATTTTGAAAAATCACAAGAGTTAATCACATATATTGAGAATCCTAATATAATGAATGAGTTAGACCTTCACAAGATTGTTACTATATCACTTTGGGCTGAAGAAAATCAAAACCGATTAATTAAACAGAAATTAGATAAAAAAATACCTCGTCATATTGAAAGTTTTGTCTCGAGTAAATTTACTTTAGATATCACAAATGCTGATAATTCAAAAGGAAAAGCGATTAAGCAAATATGCTTAAAAGATAATATTTCCTTAGATGAAGTTGCAGTCATTGGGGATTCACACAATGATATATCAATGTTTGAAATTACGAAACATAGTTATGCAATGAATGAAGCAGATGATGAAGTAAAAAGGAAAGCCCTGAATGTCGTAAATAATGTAAAGGATGCAGTTATACAGATTGGAGGATAATATGGAAATATTTTTAATTATTGTATGGTTAGTAGTAGGATTAGTATTATTAATAAAATCAGCTGACTTTTTTGTTAATGCTGCAGTAAAAATTGCAGAAATATCCGGTATCCCTAAAATGATAATTGGCGCGACAATTGTAAGCCTTGCTACGACATTGCCTGAATTTTTTACCTCGATGTCAGCATTATTTAGTAATTCAAGTGAAGCTAGTGATATGGCGGTAGGAAATGCTATTGGCTCGGTGTTCTTTAATACAGCGATAATATTATCCTTAGCTGCCATTTTTATGTCTGGTAAAGTAGATCGCAAAAACATTATTGAAAAAGCTGTTATTTTAGGAATTGCATTGTTAACATTATGGATTTTTGCTTTAGATGGTGTTGTTACCTGGTATGAAGGAGCAATTCAACTGACATTTGTCTTAATATATACATTAATCAACATCCATTCAACGAAAAAACAGCAAGAGTATAATCGGAAGGTAGTAGATGATAAAGCTAAAGTTCTTATTATTAATTTTATTATATTAGTAATCTCTGCTGTAGGAATATTTTTTGGAGCTCGTTTGTTAGTAGATAATTCAGTAAAAATAGCTGAAATGACAGGGGTATCGGGAAGAGTTATTAGTATTACTATTATGGCTATTGGTACTTCACTCCCAGAATTAACAACGACGATAACCTCTATTATTAAGAAAGAACAAAGTTTATCAATCGGAAATGTTTTAGGTGCAAATATCCTTAATGTGACATTAGTCCTAGGAAGTTGTGGTGTTTTTGCTAAAAATGGCTTAATAGTCGGAAAAGCTACTAAATTTATTGATTTACCACTAGGGTTTGGGATAATAGCATTATTTATCATACCGATTATCCTAAATGGTAAAATAAAAAGGTGGCAAGGTTTTATTGGAATTGTTACCTATTTAGCTTATATGACGTATTTATTAGCGACAATTTAAATAAATAAGCTAAAAATGTCCCATAATATCAGTATCACCTGATGTTGGAGGGACATTTTTTTATGACTTGCTATTATGATGTTATTATACTTGGTGGTAACTTAAATGGAATCCTATCAAGCAGTATAATCAAAGAAAAAGGATTAAGTGTTTGTTATCTTGATAGTGAAAGGTTGTTGAATAACTTCCATACTTCAGTTATTGATCGTGGGATAAATAAACTTCTGGATAATCCGTACCATACATGGGACTATTTTCAAATCAGTTTAGAGGCAATATATAAATTAACAGACATTATCAAGTTACTAGATAATGATTGTGAATTTACAAGATATCCACTGCTAAGTTTTAAAGCAAAACCTCTAGATAATAATAATAGCTTATTGTTACCCTTTACAAATTTGATATACCAAGGTGGGACAAAAGTTAATTATCAAAAGTTAATGAATGAATTATTAAAATATTGTCAAGAAAATAATATTGATGTTATTGATAATACAGAAATAGCTAGTATCGAAATTGAAGTAGATTATATTTTGTTAAAGACAAAAGTTAAACAATTAACCTGTAAGAAATTAATAATTAGTAGTAGGAGTGATAGTAAATTATTTTTTGAAAGGCCCAAAGCAAATTTTTATAATAATATTAGTAAGGATAATAAATATAATATAAGTCAAAATCACAAAAAAAACGAAGTAGAATATTTTTTCAATCAATCATCATATTTAAAAACAGAAGATTTACCTTATATTTCATTACATGAGGATTACCATAATATATTTTTTAATATTGGGAATGATGAGATTTTAACATCAGTTATTGGGACCATTTTATTCTTAGAAATGTATGAGTGTAATAAAGGTAAGCGAATTGATTTATTTCAACAGATCTATAACCCCTAAAATTTTTTTAACAATATTCTATATTTAGAATAGAATAATTGTATATCAATTAATAAGGGGTAAACATGAATAATATATTATTAAATAAGATATTACTTGTTCAAAAAAGTGAGATCACAGAATATACATTTTATCAAAAAATCGCTGAACGAGAAAAAAATAATAAAAATAAGGAGATATTAAATCATATTGCTGATGTTGAAATGACTCACTATCAATTTTGGCAAAACTTATCTAAAGTGGAGGTATTCCCAAATTTATTCCGCTTTTATTTTTATTATATAATTGTCATTCTATTTGGTTTAACTTTTGGTATTAGGTTAATGGAAAAGAAAAACAAAAAGATTAAATATCTTTACGAAGAATTAAATAATGAACTTGATGGTATCGAATATATTATAAGTGATGAAAATGAACATGAGAAAATGCATATTGATGAAATAGATGAAGCAAGATTAAAATATATAAGTTCCATTGTTTTAGGACTTAATGATGCATTGGTAGAGTTTACCGGAGCTCTAGCGGGGTTTACTTTTGCTTTGGGTAATAATAAGATTATCGCTTTATCGGGGCTGATTGCTGGAATTAGTGCAGCATTATCGATGGCTAGTAGTGAGTATTTAGCGACTAAACAGGAAGCAAACCACAAATTTGCTTTTTCATCAGCATTATATACAGGTTGTGCTTACCTAGTTGCGGTAACAATGATGGTATTACCATATATATTAATAAAACAAGTATATATCGCTTTAGGATTAATGCTTGTTATCGTAGTTTTTATCATATTTTTATTTAACTACTATATATCAATAGCAAAAGAATTATCATTTAAGAAACGTTTTTCGGAAATGGTAACAATAAGTCTAGGTGTTGCATTTTTATCATTTTTATTAGGATTAACTGTAAGAGAGTTTTTTGGAATCGATATTTGATAACTGCCAGATTATTGGCAGTTTTTAAATAATGTGATAAAATTATAGTGAATTTTTAATAAGGAGAAGATAAAGTGTTAGATAAAAATATAATGAAAAAACTTACGTTTTTACAAAAGGGTGAAATAACTGATTATCTCATTTATACAAAATTAGCAAAAAAACAAAAGTCAGAACATAATCAGAGTATTTTAAATAAAATCGCTGAAGATGAACTAGGTCACTATGAATTTTTAAAACACCATACAAATAAAACTATCAAGCAAAATCATTTTAAAGTGATGTTTTTCTTTATTATTGCCCGCTTTTTAGGACTTACATTTGGAATCAAATTAATGGAACGCGGAGAAGAAAAAACTCAAGCTATTTATCATGAGCTACTAGGCAAGGTCGAAGGAATTCAAAGTCTTATTGATGATGAAGAACGTCATGAAAAGGAACTGATAAATGCACTTGATGAAGAGAAATTAAATTATATTGGTTCAATTGTCTTAGGTTTAAATGATGCTCTAGTTGAATTAACAGGTACCTTAGCTGGTTTAACTTTTGCATTTGCCGAAGCGAAAGCAGTTGCGTTAGCGGGATTAATTACAGGAATTGCTGCATCTTTATCTATGGGTAGTAGCGAATATTTATCGACAAAACAGGAATCGAGTCATAGTTTTGCATTAAAATCGGCCCTTTACACAGGAGTGGCTTATATTTTCGCTGTTATATTTATGATCTTACCTTACTTATTAATCAATAATGTCTACTTAAGTCTAGCGGTAACAATCGGTGTTGTGATTTTAATTATTTTTGTTTTTAATTATTATATTTCTGTTGCTAAAGATTTATCCTTTAGAAAACGCTTCTTAGAAATGGTATCAATTAGCCTTGGTGTTGCTTTAATATCGTTTGGTATTGGGGTTTTAGTAAAAGAGGTAATCGGGATTGATATCTAATAAAAAGGTTGAATTACTCGCACCATGCGGATCATTTAAAGCATTAGAAGCTGCAATAATTAATGGTGCTGACGCAGTATATCTAGGTGGTGATCAATTTGGAGCTAGACATTATGCCACTAATTTTACTAACAAAGAAATAGCTGAAGCAATTAAGCTTGCTCATTTATATAATGTAAAAGTATATGTTACCGTAAATACGCTAATATATGACCATGAATTTCAAAGCGTGATGGATTATATTGATTTTTTATACAATAATGATGTTGATGCTGTAATAATACAGGATATAGGATTATTAAGCGCTATTCGTAATTATTATCCTGACTTGCTAGTTCATGCTAGTACACAAATGACAATCCATAATTTTTTAGGTGCTAAACTATTAGGCGAAATAGGGTTAAAACGGATTGTTCTTGCAAGAGAATGTTCTTTAAAAGAGATTGAAATGATAAATCAAAATCTCAATATAGAAACTGAGGTTTTTGTCCATGGTGCTTTATGTGTTTGTTATTCAGGACAATGTTTAATGAGTAGTTTTATTGGTGGTCGCAGTGGTAATCGTGGAAGATGCGCTCAACCTTGTAGGAAGTTATATGATTTAGCAATAAACGGTGAGATTATCGAAAAAGCAAAATATTTGTTAAGTCCCAAAGATTTGAACACGATATTAAACTTAGATAAGGTGATCGCATCAGGTGTTTCATCTTTAAAAGTCGAAGGTCGGATGAAAAGCGCAGAATATGTAGCGATTGTTGTCGGTCTTTATCGTAAGGCTATAGATATGTACTATGAAAATAAACACATCAATTTTAGTGATAATGAACTAACTGACTTAGCGCAGATTTTTAATCGGGGATTTACACAAGGATTTATGTTTAATCAGAATGGAAAAAATTATATTAATCATGAGAAAAACAATAATACCGGTGTCTTAGTGGGTAAAGTTATCAGTGCTCAAGCTAATAAGTTAGTTATAAATTGTTGTCGTTCAATCAATTTACATGATGGGCTCTACTTTCGTTTTGCTAAAAGGGGTTATTTAGTTAGTAAGCTGTATAAAAATAACCAGGAAGTAACTAATGCTAAAAAGGGTGATAAGATAACATTACCTTTAAACGCTAATATTAATGTAGGAGATTTAGTATATAAAACAAAAGATTATCTGTTAGAAGCAAGTGTTAAGGCACAAAAATTGAATAAAATAAGTTTAAAGGGAAAAATAATTCTTAAAATCGGACAACCTGCAGAACTTATTATTTGGGATGAAGATAATAATGAAGTAAGCGCTGTATCAGATTTTACTGTTGAGGAAAGTATAAATCAAGAAACTGACCTTGATACGATTACACGTCAAGTATGCAAATTAGGAAACACACCATTTAATCTCGATAATCTGGAAATTATTAAAGATGATAATATATTTATAATTATTAGTACACTTAATCAGTTAAGAAGGATGGTGGTGGATAAATTAGTAGAAAAAAGAGCTAATTTTTTCAACCGTCAAGAACGACCAAAATACAAATATCAGTTTAATGATAAATTTATTGATAAGCAAGTATCCTTATCAGTTTATTGTCGTAGTATTGAACAAGTAAAAGTTGCTAAGGAAGCTAATGTTGATAATATCTATGTCAGTGAAGCAATTTATAATAAAATCGCTAATAAATCAAGCATTTTTAAGGTTCTACCAAGTATTAATCATAACAAGGAGCTAATACCAATAAAAAATAATACCGTTATTAGTGATTTGGGGTCGTTATTGTTAATAGATGATAATGAATCAACGACAGTTACTAATGTTAATTTAAACATCACAAATAGTGAAGCGATTAAGTTTTTAAAAGATTTTTCACTTTCAAGGGTTACATTATCACTTGAAATGAATGAATCAGCATATAAAAGTTTACTGTATGAAAATAAATCCTTTCTAGAAATTATCATTTATGGTTATCAACAGTTAATGGAAACAAAATACTGTATTTTTCATGAAAATTGTCAGCATGAATGTCAAAGTCAGACTGTCCAATTAATTGATGGCAGAAAAGAGAGGTTTAATATCACAATGAATAAAAATTGTCATATGCATATATATAATTGTAAGAATTTAATCCTAGCTGATGAAGTAAATAAATTAATTGCCTATGGTTATCGCAATTTTAGTTTACAATTTACTACCGAGGATGAAAAACAAGCTGAAGCTGTTATCAAAGCATACCAGGATATCCTATATCATAATAGTAATGTTTCACTTTTGAAAATAATTAACAGTTATAAAGTAAACAATAAATTTACCAGAGGCTATTTTACAAAAGAAATATTATAAGGAGGTGTTTAATTTATGTATATTAATTTTAAACATGACCATAAGTGCTTTAACCTTAGGGTTTCATCTGTCATTAACAAGGATGATAAAATTTTATTTTCCAGAGATAATGATTTTTATACGCTTCCAGGAGGTAGGGTCTTTTTTGGTGAAACTACAGAAAATGCTCTGAAACGTACGATTTTAAATGATTTAAATATTAAGATAAAGATTGTTAAATTGTTATCGATAAATGAAAATTTCTTTGATTATGGTGTTGATGAATATCATGAATTATTGTTTGTTTATTTATGTGAAATCGATAATGATGAAGAAATTGCTGATGAAATAGTAAATACAAAAAAAGATAAGAGTTATCACTTTATTACGATGAAAGAAATATTGAATTTAAATTTAAAACCAGAGTTTTTACTCAGTGATTTAAAAAATATTTCACAAGATATTATGCATAATGTTAATAAATAGAAAAACATGATATAATGTGGAAAAGGAGAGTGAATGTACGTGAAATTAATAAAAAATATTAAAAAACTATTTACGATGGGAAATGCTGGAACCTTAGAAGATGTTGATATATTAATTGAAGGTAAAAAGATTATTAAAATTGGAAAAAACCTTGAAGCTGAAGCTGCAGAAATAGTAGATGCTAAGCAAAAATACGTGTATCCTGGATTTATTGATGCTCATTGTCATATCGGATTGTTTGAGGAATCTATTGGCTTTGAAGGAAGTGATGGTAATGAAATTACTAATCCAATAACTCCAGAACTTCGAGCAATCGATGCGATTAATCCAATGGATATTTCTTTACATGAAGCATTAATGGGTGGTGTTACTACTGCTTCAACTGGCCCTGGTTCAGCAAATGTCCTCGGTGGTCAATTTACCATTATTAAATTAGCTGGTAGACGCGTTGACGATATGGTAGTTAAAGCATATTCAGCAATGAAATGTGCATTTGGTGAAAATCCTAAACGCTGTTATCGGGGAAAAGGCCCTGAGACAAGAATGTCTACGGCTGCTAAACTTCGTGAGATGCTCTTTAAGGCAAAAGAATATATGGATAAATTGGCGATTTCTGATGAAGAGAAAAAGCCAGCATATAATATGCAATATGAAGCTTTAATACCATTATTGAAAAGAGAAGTTCCGTTAAAAGCTCATGCTCATCGTGCTGATGATATTTTTACTTCAATTCGGATAGCGAAAGAATTTAATTTATTGTTAACTTTAGATCACTGTACAGAAGGGCATCTTGTAGCAGATTTATTGGCGAAAGAGAATTATCCGGCAATAGTTGGACCTAGTTTTGGAAATCGCTCAAAATTTGAACTGAAAGAAAAAAGCTTTGAAACCGCGAAAGTCCTACAAGAAGCAGGCGTTAAAATAGCTATTAATACTGATAGTCCAGTTATTCCATTGCAACATTTAAATATGTGTGCATCTTATGCAGTCACTGCTGGAATGGATGCTTATGAGGCTTTAAAAGCAATTACGATAAATCCAGCTGAAATTTTAGGTATTGATAAAGAGGTAGGCTCAATTGAAGTTGGAAAAGATGCAGATATCGTAATTTGGAATGGAGATTGCTTAAATATTCAAAACCAAGTGGAAATGACGATTGTTAATGGTAATATCGTATATAAAAAATAATTTAAATAAATAGTGAAATTATCGCAAGAATGATTATTATTATGCCAGCATAATATTCTAAGTTAGCATTTAATAATTTTTCTGCGGTTTTTTTCCCTATGGATAGTGATATTAGTGTTATTAAAAAACTGATGATAGCTATGACAATCGCGACAAGATAAATAATTATCTGATCTATTGCGGTAAGGGCTATCCCTGCTAAAAAGCTATCAACACTTACTGAAAAGGCAAATAAACATTTGGTTATTAAATTTCGTGTACCATAAGAAGAAGATTGTTCATTTTTAAAGACCATCATTAATCCTAAACCTAGTAAGATAATAAAGGCAATACCTTGGATTTTATTTTCAAGGAAGTTTTGTTTAAAGATGATGGCAGCTAGATAATAACCTAAAAGTAGAAAAGAAAAATGAAAGCTTCCTACTAATAACCCTGTAATTATTGTTTCAGTTTTCTGTTTAAATGTTGAACCATATACGAGACTTAACATAAATGCATCAACACTAAGCGCAAAACCTAATGTAAGTCCGTAGATAAAGGATATAATCATTATTACCCGCATCCAATCTTATTTAAAAGGTGATGTTATGAAAAGGTTAAGTGAATTAGAAAAAAAGCAATTGGGTATTTTAATCCAGTATTATCGTACCGCTTTTTTTCGGAGCGCTACTAAAAATAAGGAAGACTATAAACAAGTCAACTTTTGTCTAAATATTTGCTCTCAAGCACAGTTATCTCGTTTAGAACGAGGTGATGTTATAAAAAGTATTGAAGTTTATCAAAAATTATTAAAAAAACTTAATTTAGCATGTGAAAAAATTCCCCCTAAAGATTTTCTGATTTTTGAGACTTATTTTGATAATATACTAATATTCCAGAATGATGATAGTTTAGCTATCAATTATAATGAGTATATATCAATAATTAATAATTATTATAATATCTTTAAAAATAATATAATCTATACGCATTATAATTATGCTTTAGAATTTATTATCGCAATCTTAAATAAAGATATATCTGAAGCAAGGATTCTTATTGAAGATGTAGAAAGTACTCTTGAAATTCTTAGTCCTAAATATCTTGTCTTAACACTACAATACTTAGGTAAATACTTTCATTTAACAAGAAATTTTATTAAGGCTAATAAATACTATTTACTTTCAATTGAACATATGCATAAATATAACATTTGGAATCCAATTATTTATTTGGATTATGCTTATAATAATATCCAAATCAACCAATACAATTATACTTTAGATTATTTGTATCAAGCCCTAAATAGCTTTTCTGATAGTGATAATTATGAAATCTTAGCAAAAATTAATTATTGTTATGCTTTGGTATATATTAATACAAAGTATTATGAAGATGGTCTTAATTTTGTGATTAAGGCCATAGAATATAGTAAGAAGGTGAATAAAAGATCTTTGTTAAAACAGCAGTATCTTTTACTGGCGTGTTTATTTTATTTAATTGAGGATTATCAAAAGGCACTTATAAATGTACTTGAAGCTGAGAAATTATCTAATGATGAAGATAGTAAATTGTTTAAATATATTATTGAGAAGAAACTAATGATAAAAAATACTTATGAATTTAGTTCTGATATATATCAAAACATTTATCATTATTATGATGATTCAAATCACAGTGAATATAAACTAGTAAATAGTATAAAGCACTTATCTGATAGTCTAAAAATTATTATCCTTCAGGAACTTTATCAATATTACAAAAATAATAAGAAATACAAAAGAGCAATCGACCTTATGGAAGTATATATGCTTAAACGATGAATATATTTTAAAAATAGAATTCAGACAAGCAATTTTTAATCATTTATTCAATTTAATGGACTAAGATTTTTATTTAACATATAATTACAAATAGGATGCGAGGTGAAAAAAATGGATGTGATAGTTCCATTAACTTGGTTCTTGATTGCGATAGTATTAATAATTATTGAAGCAAATACATTTAATTTAGTTACTATATGGTTTGCGATTGGAGCAATAGCCACAATGTTTATCGCCATAATTTTTCCTGAAGAATATTGGTTACAAATTCTGATATTTTTAGGTGTCTCAATACTGATGGTACTTACGATTAGAAATTACGCTGTAAAAAAGTTAAAGCAACAAACGATTAAAACCAATGTAAACTCATTAATTGGAAAAAGAGTTATTGTAACGCAAACAATCGAAGAATTTAAGTTTGGGCAAGTAAAAGTTGATGGTAATTACTGGACAGCAATGTCAGATACAGGAGAAACCATTGAAAAAAATCAAATTGTGGAGATACTAGAAGTTAGTGGAGTAAAGTTAGTAGTAAAGGCAATTGATTAAACAGGTTGTATATATTAAATTTTTAAAAAAATAGGAGGTTCATATGGAAATATTTTTATACTTTTTATTAGCTGTTATAGGGTTATTCTTAGTTTTATGCGTCTTTCAATTTAGGATTGTTCCGCAATCATATACTTTTGTGATTGAAAGATTAGGTTCTTACAAAACAACTTGGCATGATGGATTACATTGGAAGTTTCCATTAATTGATCGTGTTGTACAAAGGGTTTTATTAAAAGAACAAGTAGTTGACTTTGCCCCACAACCGGTTATTACCCGTGACAATGTTACTATGCAAATAGACACAGTAGTATTTTTTCAAATTACTGATTCTAAATTATATGCATACGGTGTATCAAAGCCAATTATGGCAATCGAAAATTTAACTGCGACAACACTTCGTAATATTATCGGGGAGTTAGAGCTTGATGAAACATTAACCTCACGCGATGTGATTAATACAAAAATGCGAGTTATATTAGACGAAGCAACAGATCCATGGGGCATTAAAATTAATCGTGTTGAGGTAAAAAACATTTTACCACCACGTGATATTCAAGAAGCAATGGAAAAACAAATGCGTGCTGAGCGTGAAAGACGCGCTGTTATTTTGAATGCTGAAGGGCAAAGGGAAGCAGCGATTAAATTAGCAGAAGGAGATAAGCAATCTGAAATACTAAGAGCTCAGGCTAATAAAGAAGCACAAATTTTAAATGCTGAAGCTGATAAAGAAGCACAAGTTCGTCGTGCTGAAGGTCAAGCCGAAGCAATTCTAAAAGTCCAAGATGCTACTGCTGAAGGCCTTAAAAAATTAAATCTTGCAAAACCAACAAAGGCTATTTTAACATTAAAAGCATATGATGCATTTATTGCTGCTGCAGATGGTAAGGCAACAAAAATTATTATTCCGTCTGAAATTCAAAATTTGGCAGGACTTGTTTCTAGTCTTTCTGAAATAACAAAAAATAATGTTGATGAAGAAAGCGAATAGTAATGGTTAGGAGGCTATTTTTTAGCCTCTTTATTATTTTTCTTGATATGGAGTAGAAATGATGATTAGAATTGCTAGATATGAAGATTTATCAGAAATAATGATAATTGTTAAAGAAACAATTGAAGATTTACAAAATGAAGGTAACTATCAATGGAGTGATAATTACCCAAGTTATGAACAATTTGAAACAGATATTAAGCATGCTGAATTATATGTGGATGTAGAAAATAATGAGGTTGCAGGATTTATCTGTATCAATAAAAAGGCAGATCTTGCCTATGAACTAGTAAAGTGGACATTTAACCTAGAAGCGATAATTATTCATCGTTTTGCGGTCAAAAGAAAATATCAAAGGATGCATATTGGCACTAAATTAATTGAATTTGTCGAAGAATTTACTTTGAATAATGGAGTTAGTTACCTTAAGGTTGATACAAATTCTAAAAATCGAAGAATGAATGCCTTTTTTAAATATCATAATTTTAATTTTATTGGTACAATTCATTTGCGTGGTTTAAAAGATGAATTTAATTGTTATGAAAAAAAACTAGGTAAAGGAGAAAGTTATGAGACTAGATAAATATCTAAAAGTTTCGCGTTTAATTAAGCGGAGAACGATTGCTAAAGAAGTTGCTGAAAAGGGTCGGATTGAAATTAACAATAAAATCGCTAAACCAAGCACTGAAGTAAACATCGATGATATCATAAAATTAAGCTTCGGTAATAAAGTAGTAACTCTCAAGGTTTTAAGTCTTCAAGAATCAATTAGAAAAGAAGAAGCAGTTAATATGTATGAAATAATAAGTGAGGAAAGATTTTAATGGAAATTTTCATTATTGGTTTATTAATAATTATCCTAATTGTTGTATTTTGTTTAAAAGGTGTCGGTAAAAATCAAATTATTATCGTCGAAAGATGGGGGAAATTTTATAGAAAACTGACCTTTGGTATCTATTTTCTGATCCCACTAATGGATCGAGTTGTTAAGAGAATCCCATTACTTGAACAAAAAAAACAGTTAAAGATTTCAGAACATTATGTGATTATTTATTATCAAATAATTGAACCTGAAATATATGCATATAGTGCAAAAAGACCAATAAAAGAATTAGAAAAGATAATTATTAACCTATATAAAAAGGCTAATTATCTAGAACTCTCATTATTAAATGAAGCGATAAAATATTTAGGATTAAAGGTAAATTACCTTGAGAAAAAATAGTAAATTATCCTCCTTTATATCATAACGATCATTTAGGTGTAATATAATTAAATGATAGTTTATAAAGGGGGTTTTTTTATGAACCAAACAGAAATATTTAATAAAAACTTAAATGAAGCCAATACTCATAAAAATCATCATATGATGATTAGAAATCGTGAATCTTTAGAATTAACTGGTGTTAAAAAAATTGAAAGTTTAAATAGTGAAGAATTTGTGATTGAGACAATATTGGGTTATATGACTATAAGTGGTCAAGACTTAGAAATGATTAATTTTAGTGTTGAGAAAGGTGAAATACTTTTATCAGGATATGTGACGAAGGTAGAATATTATGACCACCAAGATACCGTTGATAATCCTAAGGGTTTCTTCAGCAAATTGTTTAAGTAATGAGTTTACATACACAATATTTATTACTGTTTTATTCATTAATAATAGGTATATATATAGGGGTTACATATGATTTGTTATATTATTTTATCTTAATGCATTTTAAAAAAGCAGTTAAATTCATCTGTGATCTATTATTTTTTATTATCCAGGGATTTATCGTGTTTCAGGTAATATATAATGTAAATGATGGCATTATCCCCTTTTATAGCTATTTAATTATTGGTATTGGATTTATGGTTTATTATAATTCTTCTCAATCCTATTATAAACGTCAACTGTATCCGTTAAAAAAGTTAATTAAATATGGGTATAAAAAAATTATCAAACTATTAAAGTATATTTTTGTTAAACCTTTTGTGGATAGTTATTTATTTTTTGAAAAAATATATCTTTTTATTAAGCGAAAATCAATTAAAGTGTTTAAGTTTATTAAAAGTAAATGGTTTAAACCAAAAAAGAAACAAGTTAGTGAATCTAACTCCCAAAATTCAACAGAATTATAAATTATTATTATTTATAATAATATTTATAGTAAAGTGGGAGAGGATAAAATGAATAAAACACTATCAGTTTTAAATAAGAAATTAAGCACTCAAGTTAAGCAACCTTCAAAATATATTTTTACGAAAGAGATGATTAGCAAATTATGTCTTTCGTTGTTATTTTCTACATTAGTATTTACAGTTAAATTTAATTTAGGCCCTGTATTTATGGCACCAATATTATGTTCTTTACTCGTTATTGATAAAAAATTAACCTATTATACAATGGGGTTTATTTTATGTTTGACTTTATTTTTTGATTATAGGTTGCTTCTTCCTGAAATTATTACTTTTGTAATGTTGGGTTTGTTAATAAAGGCAAATAAAAAGGTTCGAAATTTATTGACACTTATAATAAGCACAGAAATTGCTTACCTGTTTAATACAATGATCCTTAAATTAGAATTTGATTTAGTAAAATTTTTATTTATTCTCCTTTTTGTTGGTACTATTTATTTAATTTATTATAAAGCGCTGGAAATGAATTATCATAAAAAAAGCTTCTTATTTAAGGAGGATATTCTTGCAATTTTAACATTAGTTTTTAATATGTTAATCGGTTTGTTTACCATTCAATTAGGTTATTTTAATTTTGGATATGCTTTAATGGTATTATTTATTATGGCCTTAGGAATAATGACAAATAAAATAAATACGATTTGTTTTTCATTAATTAGTTTTTGCTTGCTTTATTATTCAGGACTTTATCCAAATGGTCTTGAAGTAATACCAGTTATTGGTGTCATATCAACATTTATTCCACAGTTAAACTTGAAAACTTTTCTTTATTTCACGATCACCCCTTTCCTATATTATTTAGGTTTTTTAACAGGCGAGTTGATACCTGTATTTTATATGGTAGCTATGATGGCTGTTTTATTTTATTTTACAATAACTTTTATTAATCAGATAATTATTAATATTTTGGTACCTAAATATGAAGATGCAAAATATTATCAAATTTATGTTGAGAACTTTCGCGAAGACGTTTCGCGAAAATTACTCAATTTTGCGGAACTCTTTAATGCATTTGCCAATAAAAGCATTGAGCCAAATAATGAATTAGTAAAATTAGACGAAGCAATAGATGAGATAATTGATAAACATTGTAAAACTTGTTTAAAAAAGGAACTATGTCATAATATCAATCATATCAAGACATATAATTATTTCAGCCAAATTTTAAAAGAAGGAGATAATGTCCTTAGTAGTAATAGAAAACGTTTCTTAGATTTATTTGGGATGTTTTGTTTTAACGCTTTTGATGTTATTAATTCCGCAATTGAATTAAATCAAGAATATCTTTTGGGAAATAAAAAACATAATAATAGTAGTTTACTTTTTCAATCACAATTAAAAGGACTCGCAAATATTTTACAAGAGTATGCTATTGAAGTTAATACCGATTATGAAAGTGATACCATAAAGATGGAAAAAATACGTGATAAACTGATAAAATTAGGTATTAATATTGCCTATTTAAAAATAAATAATATTAAGGAAAAAAATATTGATCTTGATTTTGGGATTAGAGGCTTTGATGAAAGTTACATTCATTTAATCGGTGATTTAATAAACGATATCCTAAAAGAAGAAGTTGAAATCATTAAAATTAAAAAAGGAAAAGGGCTTCAAAGACTTAAGGTAACATCTAAAAGAATGTTTGAATTAGAATTTGGGACAAGTTATATAGGAAAAGATGGTTCAAGGATTTCAGGGGATAATTATTTCAAATATGATATGCACAATGGAAATACAATTGTCGCATTGAGTGATGGAATGGGGAATGGATATTCTGCCCATATTGAAAGTAAAAGCACCTTAGAACTATTAAATAAAATGCTTACAACAGGCGCTGATAGTCATACAGCTGTTTCGATTATAAATACATTATTATCTTTAAAAGAATATAATGAACGCTTTTCAACTTTAGATTTTATCTCAATTAATAAAAGTATTGGATTAATTGAGTTTTATAAAATTGGTAGTGCACCAAGTTTTATTGTTAGAGGAAATAGAGTAATTAGGATTGATAATGAAAACCTGCCGGTTGGGATCACAAATGAAATTGATCAAGTAAGATTTGATATTGAAGCAAGTGATATTATTGTTATCGTTAGTGATGGTGTCGTTGAACGGTTTAATAATATTAATAAATTTGAGAAAATCATTGTCAGTATCGCAAGAAATTCATCAATTCAAATTGCTCGAGATATCATTAGAGCTGCAATAACAGAATTTGGTGGTAAAATTGCTGATGATATGACGGTAATAGTAATCAAAGTTAAATCGAGTAAATATAGCGTTAGTGCATAAAATAAAGATTATCTAAGAAAAGTCAAGGTTTTCTTGACTTTTTAGAATATCGCTTTATAATATCAATATATTAAACAAATGGTGATAAAATGTTTTATGAAAAGAAATTATTACAGCGTGGCATTATTTCAGTACATGATAATATCGTCGTTGGTGTATCTGGTGGTCCAGATTCTATGGCCCTCTTGCACTACTTTATCAGAATTAAAAATAAATATAAGCTAACTATTTCTGTCGCTCATATTAATCACCATACAAGAGCTGATGAAAACGAAAAAGAAAAATTAATGATTATCGACTATTGTAAAACAAATAAAATTCCCTATTATATTGGCGATTTTAGAAAACAATCTGGAAGCAATTTCCATGAAGCAGCGAGAAATTTCCGGTATAATTTTTTTATTGAAATCGCAAACAAGGTTTCCGCTAATAAAATCGCTTTGGCACATCATCAAGATGATCAAGTAGAAACTATTCTTTTTAAAATATCTAGGGGTAATCATTTAGGTGGATATGTTGGTATGAGGGAAGTTATCGATTTAGATAATAATTTAAAAATTATCAGACCTTTATTAAATTTTACCAAAAGTGAAATTATTGACTACTGTGCCAAAAATAATGTTTCATATGCGATTGATTCGTCAAATTTTTCAAATAAATACACTAGAAATAGTATTAGAAATAAAATTGTGCCGCTATTTAAAGAAATACAACCAGATTTTAATAATAAAATTATTCAGTTTCATGAACAATTAAATGAGGTAAATGATTATTTAGCAGTAAATGCAAAAATCTTAATTAAAGAAATGATAATTTCTAATGAAAAAGATAGAATAATACTAGACCTAAACAAATTAAAAAAAACTCATGTAACTTTGATAAGAGTTATTCTATTAAATGTTGTAAATCAATTGACTAAGGCAAAGTTTAATCTAACTTATGAAAAATTTAAAAACCTATTTAACATCATCTTTAATCAAAAGCCTAATATTACTTTTAATTTAGGTAAAAATATGTATTGTATTAAAGCTTACGATAGACTTTGTTTTAGAATTGGATTAGATCATATTAAGAAGTATGAAATTGTAGTTAACGAATTTAAAAATTATCAACTACCAAATGGGATGATAATTGATGTGAAAAAAGTTAAAGAAAAAGCAAAAATCAATAACAAAACATTAATTTTATGTTATAATAGCACTGTGTGGCCATTAGTAATACGAACTAGACAAAATGGTGATTATATTCAAACAAAAATCGGTAAGAAAAAAGTAAATCGGATATTTATCGATGCAAAAATTCCCATTAATTTACGAGTTAGTTGGCCTTTATTAGTAGATAAATATGGAAAAGTTATCTGGGTAATTGGTATTCAAAAACCAGATATTGAACCATTTCATAATAATGAGCAGTTAATTAAGATACAAGTATTGAATTAATGGAGGTTAAGCTATGCATCAAGATATAAAAAAAATACTGGTTACTCAAGAAGCTATAGAACAGAAGTGTATTGAATTAGGTGCAATAATATCACATGATTATCAAGATAAGGATCTTGTAGTGATTGGCTTATTAAAAGGATGTATTCCTTTTATAAGCGATTTAGTTAAACATATTTCGATTCCACTTCGTCTAGATTATATGTCTGTATCAAGCTATCATGGTGGAACCGCATCAACAGGGAATGTACGAGTAAATAAAGATTTAGATGCTTCCGTTACTGGCTGTGATGTACTAATTGCCGAAGATATTGTTGATACTGGAAAGACACTTAAAAAGGTTATGGAAATGTTGTCAGTTAAAGGTGCAAATAGTATTAAGGTTGTAACACTATTGGATAAGCCAGAAGGACGAGTTGTCGACTTAATTCCTGATTATACTGGGTTTATAATTCCAAAAGAATTTGTCGTCGGATATGGTTTAGATTATGACGAATATTACCGAAACTTACCATATGTAGGTGTCTTAAAAGAAGAAGTATATACAAAGTAAGGAGGCTAAGAAATGGCGAATACAATAAAGAAAAAACCCAATAGTGGTTGGAGTGGTTATTTAGTATATTTTCTAGCAATTGCGGTTGTGTTCTTAATCATCGTTTATATGATGAGAGGTGCTGGAAAACCTGTAGAAATAGATTTTAACGAAGTTATTGATAGAATAGAGAGTAAAGAGATAACAAAAATTACATTTACCCCACATACGGGGGAATATAATTATAATATCCATCATTTGCGCATGGAAACTAAAAATAATAATGTTGTATATGAAGCAAAAATCTATGGCAATCAATTATTGGAAGAGGTTCAATTAACTGCTTTAGAAAATAAAGTAGCCATGGAGAGTGAAGCGATTAAATCCTACGGGGGTTTATTTACAATTTTATCATTTTTACTCCCGATAATTCTAATAGGAGTCTTTGCATTTTTATTCTTTAAAAGCGCAGGAGGAAATAATAAAGCCTTTGATTTTGCACGTTCACGTGCTAAATTAAATAAATCTAAAGAAGTTACCTTTGATGATGTTGCAGGGCAAGAAGAGGAAAAAGAAGAATTAGTTGAAATCGTAGATTTCTTGAAAAACCCAAAAAAATATAATGAAATTGGAGCAAGAATACCGAAGGGTATACTATTATCTGGGCCTCCAGGGACAGGAAAAACCCTACTGGCGAGAGCTTGTGCTGGAGAAGCCAATGTCCCATTTTACTCAATTTCAGGTTCAGATTTTGTTGAAATGTTTGTTGGAGTTGGGGCAAGTCGCGTACGCGACATGTTTAAAACTGCTAAACAGAATGCACCATGTATTATCTTCATAGATGAGATAGATGCTGTTGGACGTCAAAGAGGGGCAGGACTTGGTGGAGGTCATGATGAACGTGAGCAAACCCTTAACCAATTACTGGCAGAAATGGATGGTTTTGGCTCAAATACAGGAGTAATTGTGATCGCTGCTACTAACAGGCCCGATGTATTAGACCCAGCCTTGCTTCGACCTGGACGTTTTGATCGTCAAATTCTAGTGACAAATCCAGATGTTAAAGGCCGGGAAGATATTCTTAAAGTTCATGCACGTAATAAAAAGTTTGCGAAGTCAGTACGTTTAGCTGAAGTAGCTAAACGAACACCTGGTTTTAGCGGTGCTGATTTAGAAAATCTATTAAATGAAGCTGCCTTATTAGCTGCTAGATACAACCGTAAAGAAATTATTATGCCTGATGTTGATGAAGCTATGGACCGAGTACTTATGGGGCCTGCGAAGAAAAGTCGTAAATACTCAGATCGAGATAAACAAATAATCGCCTTTCATGAAGCGGGACATGCTGTCATCGGTTTGAAATTAGACCATGCAGAAATTGTCCATAAGGTTACTATTATTCCTCGTGGTCAAGCGGGTGGATATAATTTAATGTTACCTGAAGAGGAAAGATTTGTGCAAACAAAACAAGACCTTTTAGACCAAATTACAGGTTTACTTGGTGGACGTGTAGCTGAAGAGGTCGTCTTTAATGAAATAACAACAGGTGCCCATAATGACTTTGAGAAAGCTACTAAAATCGCTCGCGCGATGGTAACAGAATTTGGGATGTCTAAATTAGGACCAGTGCAATATGAACAACGTTCTAGTAATGTATTTCTTGGAAGAGACTATATGAAAGATAAGAACTTCTCTGGTCAAATAGCTTTAGAAATCGATAATGAAATTAGACGTATTATAGATGAATGTTATGCTAAGGCTTATGAAGCAATTGAAAAAAATCGTGATTTATTAGATTTGATCGCTAATCAGTTAATGGAAATGGAAACATTAACTAAAGAAGATATTGATGAACTAGTAAGTACAGGAAAAGTTGCTTGGTGGGAAGAAAGTAAAGCAAAAGAAAAAGAAGAAATTCAAGAAAACAATGAAGAGATAATAACAGAAGATACTGATCCTGATAAACAAGATTCTTAATAGAAATCCCTCAAGGATAACTTGAGGGATTATTTTTGCTGATTATTCACAGAATAAAATTAAAAAGGAGCAATAATGAAAGATTATCTGGTAAAGGCTACCGCATTTAATAATCAAGTTAGAATATATGCTGCCCGTGTTACAAATACCGTTCAAGATGCCCAAAAAAGGCATGGCTTATGGCCAACAGCATCAGCTGCCTTAGGTAGAACACTTGCTGTAGGGGCAATGATGGGAGCGATGTTAAAGGGTAATGAAAATTTACGGCTTAAAGTTACTGGTGATGGTCCAATAGGTGAAATTGTTGTTGACGCTAATGCTTTAGGGCAAATTAGAGGATATGTGAGTAATCCAGAAGTTCATTTTCAATATCCAAATGGAAAATTAGATGTTAGCGCTGCAGTTGGAACTAAAGGTGAAATCCAAGTAATTAAGGATTTAGGAATGAAAGAATATTTTACTTCAGCAGTTGAAATTATTAGTGGAGAACTAGGGGAAGATTTTACTTACTATTTTGCGAAATCTGAACAAACACCTTCATCAGTAGGATGTGGAGTATTAGTTGATACAGATAATAAAATTCTTGCAGCTGGTGGTTTTATAGTTCAGATAATGCCCGGTGCAACTGAAGAAACTATTATCAAATTGGAAAAAACAATAGCAAATATAAAATCAGTTACTGAAATGATACATAATGGTTATGGCCCAGAGGATATGGTTAAAGAAATCTGTTGTAGTGATAATTTTACCATCTTATCACACTTAGATATTAGTTTTGTTTGTTATTGTAGTAAAGATCGTTATGCAGGAGGACTTGTAAGTTTAGGAAAAGCTGAATTAAACCAAATAATTACTGAAGATAAGGGTGCAGAAATTGTCTGTCATTTTTGTAATGAAAAATATCATTTTACTGAAGCTGAATTAAATGATTTATTGAGTAACATGTAAAAAATAGTCTTTAAAGACTATTTTTTAGCTTATAATAAAGCTTTAATTTTCTGATAAATACATGCAACTGGAAGTCCCATCACTGTAAAATAATCACCATTAATTTTTTCCACAAATTTAGAAGCATAACCTTGGATTCCATAAGCACCTGCTTTATCAAAGGGTTCCTTTGTTTTAATATAGCTATGAATTTCTTCATTTGTCAGTGGATAAAAGCTAACATCAGTTGAGGAATAAAAGCTGTCAATTGTTTCACCTCTTATTAAGGTAACTCCTGTCATGACCTGATGTGTATTTCCAGATAATAATTTTAACATCTCAAAGGCTTGATTTGCATCTTGCGGTTTTTCAAGTATATTATCATTTATACTGACGATGGTATCACAACCGATAATTAAATCGTTAGGATAATCATGATAAATAGATTGTGCTTTAATTTTAGATAAGTGTAAGACAACCTCATGGGGTTTTAAACTAGCACTATACCTTTCATCAACATTACTAGTTACTGTAATGAAACTCGAAGTAATGTATTTAAATAGTTCTTTTCTTCTTGGTGATTGGGTTGCTAAAACAATGTTCATATTTACTCCTTTCATAAATATTTTTTATAATCTCTAGATTATCATACCATAAGTTACGTTTCAATTAATGATTTCGCAAATAATAATCTTATAGTATAATAGAAAATGTTAAGTGGTGATATAATGGCAGATATTGTAACACATGCAACATTTGCATTAGATGTTGCATTAGTATTAAAGGATGAATCATTATTAAATAGTAATCGAATGATCTATTTCTTAGGTTCGCAGGGACCCGATGTCTTTTATTTTTATAATTTATTAGGATTATATCAAAACACAACTTATAAGAAATTTGGAAATTACATGCATAATAATAAAGCCAGTGAGTTTTTAAGCGAAAGTGTTAAATATTTAAAGGATAATTATAATGATAGTCTATATAGTTATCTTTGTGGTTTTATTTGTCATCATGCATTAGATCGAAACGTTCACCCCTATGTCTATCATGTAACAGGAACGGGTGATATAAAGTACCGCGGGAACCATTTACATTTAGAAAGGGCAATAGATAGCTGGTTTATTATTAATCGTTGGAATAAAAAAAGGCCGCACCGGTTTAAAATTTATAAGGAAATTATAAATTTTAAAATTGATAAAGCCTTGTATCAAAAATTTTATGATACTATTGTAAAAAAAGTATATAATAAGGAAAATGGCGGCAAGGTTTTTATTAATTCAATTTCTAATTTTCGTAGGTATATTAGGTTGATATATGATCGTTACGGATTAAAGAAAAAAATAGCCAGGACAATTGATAGATGTTTTAATAAAAAGGGAAAAATTGTTCTTGAAAAGGTATTTTATTATCAAAATTTCGATAAAAATATTGATTATTTTAATTTTAAGCATAAAAAATGGTCACACCCAGTCATTAAAAATAAAATTTCCGAAGCAAGTTTTATTGATTTATATAATAATGCCCTTAACCAAGCAGTAAGGGAGATAAATCAGGTAAATTTATTCTTGGAAGGTAAGTTAAGTGAAGCAGATCTAAGACTAGTCATAAAGGATCTATCATATGCAACTGGCCTTTTATGTAGTGAAAATAACGAAATGAAGTATTTCAACGTTATTTTTTGAAGGAGTGTTAAGATGAAATTATTGTTTGCAACCGATATACATGGTTCTTTATATTGTGCAGATAAATTAGTTGAGGTATATCACAAGGAAAAAGCAGACAAATTAATGTTATTGGGAGATTTATTATATCATGCCCATTAACTAAAGAATATAATCCAGCCAAAGTAGTAAATAAATATCAGACTATACACAAATTGGTGTTGATAATTCTCTCTTTTTTATAACTCATGGATTCATGAATCAGCTAATACAGTATTTGTTTTTGACCATATCCATAAGCCAATATTAACTAAGGAACACGTGTATGTTTTAAACTAGGTTCAATCTCATTACTTAAAGACGAATATCCCTCTAGTTATGCAGTATATGATGATTAAATTAAAACATTAAAAAGAAATTGCTTAAATGAGTAATTAATTGTAAAATAAGTAAAAGGTGATACAATGAAATGGAACATCGCAAATATTGAGATTGATAATCAAGTAGTGATAGCACCAATGGCTGGAATTGGCAACATTAGCTTCCGAAAAATCTGTAAAAAGATGGGAGCGGGTCTGATATATGCTGAAATGGTAAGTGATAAAGCCCTAATTTATGAGAATGAAAAAACATTTAAGATGCTTAATGTTGAACAAGATGAAGCCCCGATTTCAATGCAAGTCTTTGGAGGAGAAATTGAAACGATTGTGCAAGCAGCACAAGTTATAGATAAGCATAGTAATGCTGATATAATTGATATTAATCTGGGTTGCCCTGTACCTAAAGTTACAAAATCAGATGCGGGAGCAAAGTTATTATTAGAACCTAATAAAATTTATGATATTGTTTCAAGAGTAGTTGATACAGTAACTAAACCAGTAACTGTTAAAATGAGAACCGGTTGGGATAGTCAAAGCATTTATGCACTTGAGATAGCACAAAAATGTGAACAGGCTGGTGCAAAAGCAATCGCAATTCATGGACGTACTCGTAAACAAATGTATGAGGGAAAAGCAGATTGGAATATCATTAAAGAAGTTAAATCGGTTATAAAAAGTGTTCCTGTAATTGGGAATGGTGATATCAAAACACCACTTGATGCTAAAAAGATGCTTGAAGAGACTAAAGTAGATGCGATTATGATTGGGAGAGCAGTTTTAGGTAATCCGTGGTTAATTAAACAAATTAATCACTACCTTGATCACAAGGAACTATTACCTAATCCAACTCCAAAAGAAAAAATCTTCCAGGCATTAGAACACTTGGAATCATTATTATATGTCAAAGGTGAAAAACTCGCAGTATTAGAGATGCGAAGTCATATTCCTTGGTATATTAAAGGATTGTATGAAGCAACAAGTATTAAACGTAAAATACATACATTAAAATCGTACGCTGAAATTAAAACAGTTTTATTGGAATACTTAGATGTTCTAGAAGTATGATATTTTGAGGTGGTATATGTGAAGTTAAAATTTTATGTTGATCGAATTATTTCATTATTATATGATTATATTTTCGTGATTTTATTATTAGGTTTTATTTCATTAATACTATATTTGTTTCAAGTACCTTTAACTATCATTATTATATGTGATGGATTAACCTATTTTATTGGTTATCCCTTAATTTGTTTAAAACTACAAGGTTCATTTGGAAAATCATTAAATGATTTTATTGTTGAACCGACGCTGGGCAAAATAACATATGGTAGGGTTTTGTTTCGAGAAGTTTTTATGAAACAACTGTTATACTTAACAGTGATAGGCTTTTTATTTGCGGTTATCTTTTTTATAATTAAAAAAGAAACCTTACATGATTTTTATTTAAAAACTCAAGTTAAAAAGACATAAATAGATTAAGATTGAATATTAACTAGTTTATCTGTTATAATAATATAAGTTTATATTTAAGGAGTGAAAAAATGAGCGATCAAATAATGGAAGATTATGAATTAAATTTAAATGAACAGATGAAGGTACGTCGTGAGAAGTTAAGCTATTTAAAGGAAAAAGGTGTTGACCCATTTGGTAAACGATTTGATCGTACTCATAATACTAAAGATATTAAGACACAGTACGATAATTTAAGTAAAGAAGATTTAGAACGACAAAATAATATTGTAACTACAGCGGGAAGGATTATGACGAAGCGTGGTCAAGGTAAAGCTGGTTTTGCTCATATCCAAGATCAATATGGTCAAATTCAGATTTATTGTCGGAAAGATCGTATTGGGGATGATTATGATATATTTTCGAAAGCGGATATTGGGGATATTATCGGTGTTGAAGGAGTAGTATTCCGGACAAAGACTAATGAATTAACTATAAAAGTTGATAAATACTATCATTTAGCAAAAGCATTACGACCGCTTCCGGATAAGTATCATGGATTACATGATATAGAGGAAAGATATCGCCGAAGATATGTTGATTTAATAGTTAATGAGACTGTAAGAAAACGTTTTGAAATTCGTTCTAAAATTATGTATTCCTTACGTAAGTATTTAAATGATCTAGGATACCTAGAAGTTGAAACACCAATTTTAAATACTATTTTAGGTGGGGCTACTGCTAAACCTTTTATTACTCATCATAATACTTTAGATCTTGATATGTATTTACGAATTGCACCTGAATTATGGTTAAAACGCTTAATCGTTGGAGGTTACGATGGTGTCTATGAAATCGGAAGACTTTTTAGAAATGAAGGTATGGACTATAAGCATAACCCAGAGTTTACCACAATTGAACTTTACTTAGCCTATTCAGATATGGAAGGTATGATGGATATTGCTGAGGATATTATTTCCTATTTAGCAAACGATTGTTTAGGTACAACAAAGATTACTTATGAAGATACCGAAATTGATTTAGCTAAAGGTTATCCTAGAGAACATATGGTTGACCTAATTAAAAAATATACCGGTGTCGATTTTTGGCAAAGGTTATCATTTGATGAGGCAAAAAAGCTTGCTAAGGAGCATAATATAGATGTATTAGATCATTATACGGGTGTTGGTCATATTATCAATGAATTTTTTGAAACTTATGTAGAAAGTAAATTAATTGAACCAACATTTGTATATGGACATCCTGTAGAAATTTCACCACTTGCTAAAAAGGATGAACAGGATCCACGTTTTACATCTCGATTTGAGCTATTCATTATCGGACGTGAATATGCTAATGCATTTAGTGAGCTAAATGATCCTATTGATCAACGTGAACGCTTTATCTCACAATTAAAAGAAAGAGAAATGGGAAATGATGAGGCTAATGAGATGGATGAAGATTTCGTTGAAGCGCTAGAATTTGGAATGCCACCTACTGGAGGAATAGGAATCGGTCTTGACCGTTTAATCATGCTTTTAACTAATTCTTCTAGTATTAGAGATGTATTGTTATTTCCGACAATGAAACCAATTAAGCAAAATAAATAAAAATATACCAACAATTTTGTTGGTATTTTTGAACTAGAAGCGGTTTTAATTATATTGTTTTTAATTTTAATAAAATATGATATAATATTAACTAGTATTATGCAGGGAGAGAAAATTATGAAGAAACAGAGAAGAAGATTTGGTGACCGTCATGATGGAAAGTTGCTTAAAAAAATTGATCCGTTTTATAAAATAGTCCCTTACATTATGAAGACAAGAGTTGATTCACAAGTATTTTTTGATGATAAAATTGTCTTAGATAAAACTGAAAAATATTTAAAAGATGTCAGAGAACAAAATATAAATATTAGGTTTTTACATATTGTTTGTGCTGCGATAATCCGAACAATTGCTCAAAAACCAAGGATAAATCGATTTGTTTCTGGTCGAAAATTATATGCACGTAATGGTATTTACATTAGTTTAGCAGTAAAAAAGGATATGTCTGAAGAAAGTCCAGAAACAACAGTTAAAGTAAAGTTTGAACCCACTGATACAATTTATGATGTTGTTGATAAAGTAAATGAAGTGATAAAAGAAAACCAAGGTCAAGAAGTAAATAACGATACAGATAAAACTGCCAAATTAATTATGATGTGTCCGCGATTTCTTGTAAAAGGAATTGTTGCTTTTGTTAATTGGTTAGATAAACGTGGTAGAATGCCTAAAGCCCTTAACCGTGTTAGTCCTTTTCATACTAGTTTATTTATTACGGATATGGGTTCGTTAGGGGTACAACCTGTGTATCATCATATATATGAATTTGGGACTACTTCAATTTTTGTTGCTTTTGGACTTAAGAATAAGGAAAAATATATTGATCGAAATAATAATATCAATGAACGTAAGTTTATAAATTTAAAAGTAGTTGTAGATGAAAGAATCTGTGATGGTTTTTATTATGCCAAAGCATTTAGAATTTTCCGCCGTTATATGGAAAATCCACATCTATTAGAAACTCCACCTGAAAAAGTGGTTGAAGATAATGAAATATAAAAGAAGAAATTGATTATAATTCCTTCTTTTTTTTATTTTTATAGTAAACAGATCCCGATAATAACTAATAATATTGAGATGGGAAATAAGGAAGTATTATTAAAAATAAGAAATCCTAAGAATAAACATAACCCGAGTAAAAAGATGCTGAATCCAAAAATAAAATAAAGCAAGATACTTTGAATTCTAAATAATGTGAGGAGCAAATACATCGTATTTCTTATGATAATAGGAATAGATATAATTTGTAATATAATTCCAATAATCCCCCAATCAAAATAGGTTAATAAGCAGTATCCTATAAAGGATAAGCAAATGGTTGGTAATAAAAGTAATGCTTTTTTAAACAATAAACCATTATCTATGATATATTCCAAAATATTCCTCTCCTTTATTAAACTTCTTAATCTATTATGGGAAGATAAATTAAGATATATTTAATATAAGAGATATAAGATTAAGATTTTATCAGTAATACTACAACCTCACACATTATTCCTTCACCATGGCCAATAAATCCTAATTTTTCTCCTCGAGTAGCTTTGATGTTAACGTTGTTGACATCAGTTTTTAAGATTTGGGCAATATTTTGTTTCATTTTTGGTATATAGGGTGCCATTTTTGGATTTTCCGCAAAAATGGTACAATCGAGATTATTTATTTCATAACCGTTAACAATAATTAATTCATAAGCTTTGGCTAACAAAACTTGTGAATCAATATCTTTATAAATAGGGTCAGTATCTGGAAAGTGCGTACCGATATCTCCTAACCCTAATGCACCTATCATTGCTTCGGTTACGGCATGTAGTAAACAGTCGGCATCACTATGTCCTAAAAGCCCTTTTTCATAATCTATTGTAATACCACCTAAGATGAAACGGCGATTAGGTACTAATTGATGAATATCAGTTGAATGACCAATTCTAAACTTCATATTATCCCTCATTTATTGATATTTTTAGCAATTGCATCGGCAATTATTATATCTTCACGTGTCGTTATTTTAATATTATTATAGCTTGAATCAATGATTTTTATTTTAGTTTGAAGATACTTTTCCATTAGACTAGCTTCATCAGTGCCTAAATAGTGATCTTTTAAAGCTAAATCATGTGCATGCTTTAGTAGATTTGTAATACATGCTTGCGGTGTTTGTACAGCATAAAGATTTTCCCGGGGGGGTGTTGACATAATAATATTATTTTTTACAAGTTTAATTGTATCCTTCACCTTAACACCTGGGATTACGCAGTCATAAGAGTTTGTTGTCGTTACCAAAGTTTCGATTAATTTATTTGTGATAAAAGGTCTGGCACCGTCATGCACTAAAACAATATTATTTTTTATAGATTGGAGACCATTATAGACGCTATATTGTCGCTCACTACCTCCAGCAACGATTTTACATTTTTTATGTAGTAGTTGATATTGAGATAAAATTGAAGTAATTGTGTTAATTTCGTCATTGTGAACGACAATTATTAGTTCTGAACAGTTGGGATCATTGACAAATACCTTGACAGATAAAGTAATTAGTGGTTTATCATTAATTTCCACTAATATTTTGTTGTATCCTAAATTCATCCTCGAGCCACTACCAGCTGCGAGCACAATTGCTGAATATTTCATGTTATCACCTAATAACATTTTAACATAAGATGCTTATTTATAAAATGAAAAAAACTTCACAATCGTGAAGTTAATAATCTATCCCTGCTTTTACAATAAAATTATGATCATCTGCAGAACAAGGTGTAACTGCATATGTCATTTTGCAGTGTGGACATTTATAGACAAGTGTTGTCATTTCAATTTGTTTTCCACATTCACAATCAATAAGTGCAGGGTTTGACATTTGTTTATCTTGGGCAGCTAATTCTCTTACTTTATCAACTAGGGACTGATTAGTAGAAAACTCACAGCCGCATTTAGCTATTACCATAGTTATCTCCTTTCACTTCAAAATCATATACATTATAACAAATCCTAATTAATAATAAAAGATGTCAAAGGGATATCCCAGAGGTTGGGAAGTAAAAGTTAATTGCTCTTTTGTTATGGGATGATAAAAGGACAATTGATGAGCATATAGGGCAATAGTTGAAAATTTATCATTTATTCCGTATTTTTTATCTCCTAATAGAGGACGATTAATATGAGCTAATTGAACTCTTATTTGGTGAGGTCTTCCTGTTTTTAGATTAATTTCTAGTAAAGAATAGCTTGTTTTAATGTTTAATCGTTGGAAAGATAATTCTGCTTTTTGGGCTACTTTACAGTCTTTGTCCTTGACGTAAACAATGTTATTTTTATTATCTTTATACAAGTAGTTAATTAGTGTAGCTTTTTCCTCAGTTATGCCATGAACAATTGCTAAATATTTTTTACCAATTTTATGTTCTCTAACTTGTTTACTAAGACGGGAAGCAGATTTACTCGTTTTCGCAAATACCATTACTCCGCCTACCATTCGGTCGAGACGATGGATTAATCCTAGAAAAACATTACCTGGTTTGTGGTATTTATCTTTTAAATAGGCTTTAATTAATGATAACATATCTGTATCGCCAGTTTTATCTTCTTGACTAAGGATTCCTGGTTCTTTAATTACGACTAATAAATGGTTATCTTCATATAAGATATTCATCTTACTGTTCCCAGCGTGTAAAGATTCCACATGGTAAAATAAGTTTGGTTTTTGTTGTTTTTAACCCCAATTCACCAGATTGTAAATTACCAGGATAAGTTTTGTTTAAAGTTGTGCTCATTATGTTATGAAGAACAATAGGAGAAAATGCTGAGGTATAACTATTAACTAAATAAAACAAAGGTTCATCACTTAGTATATGGATTGTTAAATTAATTAAATCAACTAGTCTTGCTTCAATTTTCCACACTTCATTATTAGTACCCCTCCCGTAAACTGGAGGATCCATGATTATCGCATCATATTTATGATTACGTCGGATTTCTCTTTCAACAAATTTAATGACATCATCGATAATAAAGCGAACTTTTTGCATATTTAGGTTTGATAATTCAACATTTTCTTTGGCCCACGAAACAATCGCCTTAGCACTATCGACATGGCATACATCAGCTCCTGCAAAAAGACAAGCTACAGTAGCTCCTCCTGTGTAACCAAATAGATTTAAAACTGATACCTTCTTTTTAGCACTTTGAATTTTATTAATCATAAAATCCCAGTTAACTGCTTGTTCTGGAAATAAGCCAGTATGCTTAAATCCAGTTGGTCGAATTCGAAATTTTAGCTGTTGATATTTAATAACCCATGATTCTGGAAGTGAATTATCTCTCCAACTTCCCCCACCCTGGTGCTTTTCATAATAACCATCATATTTTTGCCAATATGAGGAATCTTGACGTGGCCAAATCGCTTGTGGATCAGGACGTCGCAAAATATATTTACCCCATTTTTCAATTTTTTCGTTATTTCCAGCATCAATTAGTTCAAAATCTTGCCAGCTTTCCGCGATTAAATTCATGTTTCCTCCTAATTACTAAGGTATTTTTCAAATCTTATATCATCATGCCAACTTCCATTATGAAAGGTAAACTTGGGAATAATACCAATTTGCTTATAACCAAGTTTCTTATAAAATGCGATTGCTTTTTCATTGAAAGCAAATACTCCTAATTCCATCCGTTTATATCCTAAGTCATAACTATAGTTTTCAATAAAATTCATTGCCTTTTTACCAATACCCAAACCTTGATAGGCTTTCTCTCCGATTGTAATTCCTAACCAACAAGAATTTCGATCTTTTTTAACTAGAAAATCCGGATTATCAATAATATTTATATCACCAATAATAATATTATCGCAAACAATGAAGAATGCGTATTTGTCATATTTTGTGTATAGATTAGTTTGTGATACATATTCTGGAGAAATATAACTTAGTGGACCTTGATAAAAATTAGGTGAGATTAAATAATTAATATCAGGATCATTAAACCATTTTGCCAGGATTGCGCAGTCTTTTATATTAGTGAAATCGATAGGTATATAATCAATTATCATTTATCCACCTCTTAAGATAAAAATCTAGGTTCTAAAAAGCTTGTTTTATAACATCATCGACATTATTGACGCCAATAATGGTAAATTCCTTAGGTAATTTATATTTATGGATATCTTTTTTAGGGACAAAAGCTCTTTTGAACCCCATTTTATGTGCTTCAAGTAAACGAGCTTCAATTCTAGATGTTCGCCTAACCTCTCCGGTTAAGCCAACCTCTCCTATAAAAACATCATCGGGATTAAGGGGCTTATTTTTGTAACTTGAGGTAATACTCATTAAGATTGCAAGATCACTACCAGGTTCAGTAATTTTTGCACCACCAGTGACTTTTAAATAGCAATCTTGATTTTGCAGAATAAAACCTTGATGTTTTTCTAAGACAGCTATAAGCAGGGAAAGCTTGTTGATATCAATCCCAGACGCCATTCTTTTCGGATAATTAAATGAAGTAGATGATAACAATGCTTGAATTTCAATTAATACAGGACGTGTACCCTCCAAGCTACATACAACACTTGTTCCAGGATATCCTAATGAACGGTCTTCAAGAAAGATGCCTGAGGGATTTAATACTTCAATTAAACCACTTTCCTGCATATCAAATACCCCAATTTCATTAGTTGAGCCAAAACGATTTTTTACAGCTCGCAAAATTCGGTAAGTTTGATGGTTGTCTCCTTCAAAATATAAAACTGTATCAACCATATGTTCAAGCATCCTAGGACCTGCAATTGCACCATCTTTAGTTACATGCCCTACAATAAATGTTGGTATACTATTATTTTTTGCGAGTTTCATTAAGGTATGAGTACATTCACGGACTTGAGCTACACTACCAGGTGCTGAATCTATATAATCTAAATAAGTTGTTTGGATTGAATCAATAATTAGAAATTGTGGTTTTATTTGTTGTACTTGATTAATTATCGTTAAAAGATTATTTTCTGAAAATATATAAAGGTTTTCTGAATTGATATTGAGTCTCTCAGCACGACTTTTAATTTGTTGAGGCGACTCTTCACCACTAGCATATAATACTTTAGCATTTAATGAGATATTCCCTGACATTTGAAGGAGCAGGGTAGATTTTCCAATCCCTGGGTCACCACCGATTAAAACTAGAGAACCTGGGATTATTCCTCCTCCTAATACCCGATTAAATTCATTAAGGGTTGTTTTAATGCGGGTTGTTTCATTAAACACTAATTCATTAATTTTCTGTGGTAGATTGTTATCATTTAGTAAAACTAAATTAGCGTGAATATTTTTTTTATTCTCTTTTATTTCTTCAAACATCGTATTATATTTACCACATGTTGGACATTTCCCAACCCATTTAAGTGACTCATTACCACATTCACTACAATAATAAACCGTCTTAATTTTAGCCATGAAAACCTCCTATTATATCTTTAAGTGCATTATATCTTATTTGATAAAAGATTTCCATTAACTGTTGTTTTTAATATAAAATTGTTTTTCATTTTTATTGTACTCAATACAAAAATTTTTTCTCTGATTGTGAAATAAACACTCATATAATAAGTTTTCAAGCTCATGATAATTATTTGTTTCGATATTATCGATGATGTTGTCAAAGTCATTAATTTTTAAATCAATATTATTGTTTTTAAAATAAAAAAGATACTTCTCTAATATATTTTTATAGTTTTCACTTTTTTCTTTGGTAAAGAAATGATTTAAGTTAATAATTTCCTCAAACTTTAATTCACCTGAAGCTTTATTATTTAGCTCATAATTTAGGAAACCAAGCGATTGAGAAATTTGATTTTTAGTAGCTAGTATTATTGTATTAGTAAAATAAATTTTGTTGCTTGCTAAGTCTTCAATATAACCACTGTTTAAGATATCGATTAATAATTGATTAATATTAAAAGCACAATTATCAATATTTTTAAGTACAATTAATGAACGAGGGTATTTTTGTACAAATTTCGTCAATGTATTTGGATTATCAAAGCCGATATATCCAGGTGGTGAACCGATTAAGTTTGAGATACTATGTTCATCAGTAAAGTTATTGAGGTTAATTTTTTTAATAGCTTCACTGCGAATATTAAAAATTGTTATTAACTCATTAGTAAAAAGGTTTAATTGCTCTTCGCTATGATGTGTACAGAGGATACTGAGGAGAGGTTTATAAGAATCTTTAATATTACTATAATATCTTAAAAAGTATTTTTTAATAAAAGGATAATTTTCCAGTTTTGTTCGAATTGTTTTATTATATTGTTTGTTATTAATCATTTTAATGACATTATCAATTATCTTATAAGAAATGTATTTAATATTATTTAGCTTGGCATATGAGCATGTTTCATCGAGAAGATCAAGAGCCTTATCAGGAAAATAACGTTCGACAACTTTTTCAACTTGTTGACATAAATACGGAATGACATCAATTGGTATAATAACATTATGATAGTTTTCATAATATTTTTTTAGATTAATGAGAATTTTAATTGTTTCTTGTAAGGTAGGTTCATCTATAAAGATTGGTAAAAAACGTCTTGATAATGCAGTGTCTGTAGCAATGTATTTATAATATTCATTTATTGTCGTAGCTCCGATACAATTTATTTCTCCTCGAGCTAAACTAGGTTTTAATATATTCGCAATATCTAAGTTGTTGTCACTATTTCCAATATTAATTATATTATGGATTTCATCAATAAAGACAATAATATCTTGACGATTTTTGACCGATTCGAGGAAATCTTTAATACGTTGTTCAAAATCACCGCGGTATTTCGTCCCAGCTATTAAAGAAGTAACATTTAGGGAAATTATTTGTGTGTTATTTTTTTCATGATAATATTTCTGTGCTAAGCCTTCGACAATAGCTGTTTTTCCAACACCTGCATTACCTATTAAAAGGACATTTCTTTTGTTTCGTTTATGCAAGATATGTGTTATCCTTTTAATAATATTCTCTCTACCAATTAAAGGTAATAATTTATTACTTTTAATTAAGGAAGTAATATTTTCGATAAAAGAAAAGTTAGATGAATAATTAGTTTCAGTTTCAGCACTTATATCCCAGCCCATGACATCAATTATCTCCGAATTTAGTTGATTAGGGTTAATATTTAGTTGTTCTAGTACTTTATAACCGATACAATTTTGGGTATTAAGCAAGGCGAAAAACAAATGCTCTTCATATACTTGATCCGCAGCAGTTTTTTTACTAATCTCAAGTGCCTTTTCAAGAATTTGTTTAAATTTAGGCGTGTATATAACAAGCCCTGGTATATTTTTTCGAAAGACATTAATTTTTTCAATTTCAAGAATTATCTTTTCTTCCGTAATATTTAATTCTTTAAGTAAAATTTGACAACTACTGTTAGCTTCATTATAAAGGGATAATAAGAGGTATTCTGTACCTACTACATATTCATTTTCCTTAATTGCATAGCGATGACTGCGGATAATAATCCCCTTAGCTTGAGTTGAAAATTTACTATACATATCCTCACCTTTCCTTCTTACTAAAGTTATATGATGAGATTTAAAAATAATTGCTCATAATAATAAAAAGATTTTATTTCTTATTTTAAAAAATTAATGCGATTAATAAATTTCTGTTTTTATGTTGTTTTAAGAAGTTATTTAGTTTATAATTCAAGTTAGATTATTTTAAATGAGGAGGAATATTTTATGCAAGTTAGCTATGAACAAAAATATATCAACAAGTTAAATCAAGATATCTTGACATACTTTCCCCATTTATTTACGATTGATGAAGCAATGAAAATTACTCAATCAGGGGTTTCACGACTTGTTATGCTAGACCGTTATGCACAAAAAGATATTAATTTAATCTCTTTATCTGTTGGGGACTTAGTCTTGGTTATTGTTAAAGATGATCCAAAGTTTCCTGCTCGTGGAGTTGGAAATGTAGTACAAATTGATGATAGTACAGGGATATGTGATATATTAATTGAGGAAGAATTTCGAGGTAGTTTAGTAGATCCAGAAGAAATAGAAACCGGATTGGTTAAGAGGAAATTGGATACTATAGATAAACCCTTGGAAATTTTTTATGAGCAAATAGCTAAAAGAGTTGCACATGACTTAGCTAAAAATGAAAAAAGTTTTGAAAAGCGAAAAGAGTGGGAAGAAAATTTTTATTATGAATTAAAAAATTTAAATTTTGTTCCTGCTGGTAGGGTATTATATGGAGCAGGTAGTGGTACTGCAGTTACTTATTTTAATTGTTTTGTAATGCCTTTTATTCATGATTCCCGTGGTGGTATTAGCGACCACCGTAAACAAGTGATGGAAATAATGAGTCGTGGTGGTGGTGTTGGTACTAATGGTTCAACTTTAAGACCTAAAAATACTTTGGCGAAAGGTGTTGGAGGGAAATCAAGTGGTGCTGTTAGCTGGTTAAATGATATAGCTAATTTAACCCATTTAGTTGAGCAAGGTGGCTCACGTCGTGGTGCACAAATGATAATGTTAGCAGATTGGCATCCCGATGTATTAGAATTTATTATTTCTAAAATGCAAAATCCTCGTATATTGCAATTTTTAATTGAGAATCTTAATGATGAAGATGTAATTCGGCTTGCGAAAAATAAATTAAAGTTTATTCCTCTTTCAGATGATGAATATGAAATGTATAATAATATTGTGAAAGTCTCTGAAGATCTGGCTCCTTCTCCATTTAAAGATGACGTAGTATTAAAGGCAAAAAAATTAATTCGTGATGGCGGAAGATATGAAGTAAATAATCCTGAATTTTTATCAGGAGCTAATATATCTGTTACGATCACGAAAGATTTTATGGAAGCAGTAAAAAACGATCAAGAATTTGAATTGCGGTTTCCAGATGTAAATAATTATGATGAAGAAGTTAAGAAAATATATAATGAATTATGGCATGAAATTGGTGATGTACGCGAATGGGAGGATCTCGGTTATGAGGTTGCTACTTATAAGCGTATTAAAGCTAGAGAATTATGGAATTTAATTAATATTTGTGCAACATATTCTGCTGAACCAGGAATTTTCTTTATTGATAATGCTAATGAAATGACAAATGCGATTGGGTATGGTCAAAAGGTTGTTGCAACTAACCCTTGTGGTGAACAACCCTTGGCTCCATATTCAGTGTGTAATCTAGCTGCAATTAATCTCGCAAATATGGTTGATAAAAATCAAAGTAGAGTTGATTGGGAAAAGTTACGTACTACTGTCCAAACTGGAGTGCGGATGCAAGACAATGTAATTGATTCAACACCGTACTTTTTAGAAGATAATAAAATGCAGGCATTAGGAGAAAGGCGGATTGGGCTAGGAGTTATGGGGTTACACGATTTACTTATTTGGTGTAATGAGCGCTATGGAAGCACTCCAGCAAATAAACTAGTTGACCAATTATTTCAATTTATCGCAACAACCGCATATGAAGCTTCAATAGAATTAGCTAAAGAAAAAGGAAGTTTTCCTTTCTTAGAAAGCAAAGGATCGAGAGATTTATTTATAGAATCAGGATATTTGAAGAAAATGCCAAGGTACATTCGTGATAATATTCTTACTTATGGTATCCGTAACTCTCATTTACTTACAATTGCACCTACAGGTTCTACAGGTACTATGGTTGGTGTCTCAACTGGCTTAGAACCATATTTTGCTTTTACATATTTTAGAAGCGGACGATTAGGTAAATTTATTGAAGTGAATTCACGGATTGTTGATGATTATCTTAAAATGCATAAAGAATATACAAAAGAAACGTTACCAGATATATTTGTTAGTGCTATGGAACTTACTCCCGAAGAACATGCTGATGTTCAATGTATAATACAACGGTGGGTTGATTCGTCAATATCAAAAACTGTAAATGCGCCACGGGGGTTTACTGTTCAAGATGTTCAAAAGGTTTATGAAAGACTATATAATGGTGGTGCTAAAGGTGGAACTGTATATGTTGATGGTTCTAGAGATGCACAGGTTCTAACATTAAAAGCAGAAGATAATAAGGTTGAGCAAATTGATGCTACGCAATTTGGTTTAGAAGTTGAAGAAGTGATCGAGAAAAAGATCGCAAAAGAGGATACGATAAATCCTCCCAGAACAAAGGCCAATAAGAATATTGGTGTAGAAGTGGGCGATATCTGCCCGATATGTTTAGAAGGAACAGTTGAAGAAATTGGTGGTTGTAATACTTGTACTAACTGTAATGCTCAATTAAAGTGTGGCTTATAAGATATAGTGAGTATAGAAGGATTATCATATGTTCTGATAATCTTTTTCTTTCTAGTCATACTAATATTAATAAAAATGGAGCTGATCGTTGTGGAAGTTGAAAGAACTTTACTTGTTGGAGCCTATGAAACTAATGAAGTAGCGTTTAATTACTCTATGGAGGAGCTTAAAAAGCTTGCGAATAGTTGTGAATTAGATGTAATTGATGTTATAAGTCAAAAAATTAAAACAATAACACCTAAAACATATTTAGGGAGTGGAAAAGTTGAAGAAATAAGCGAATTTGTAAAAGATAATAATATTGACGTTATAGTGTTAAATGATAATTTGTCGACATCACAAATTCGAAACATCCAAGAAGCTGTTGGATGTAGGGTGGTTGATCGAACGACGTTAATTTTAGATATTTTTGCGCGAAGAGCAAAGACCAAAGAAGCTATTATTCAAGTAGAAATTGCACAATTAAAAAATATTCTTTCAAGATTATCCACTAACTTTAATGAGCGCCTAGGTTTACGCGGTCCAGGAGAAACTAAATATGAATTAGATCGTCGTAAACTAGAAAAAAGATTAGTTTTTTTGGAAGCGGAGCTTAAAGAGGTGGTAAAAAATCGGCAAACACAAAGAAAAAGGCGAAAAAAAAATGAAATACCAGTTGTTGGTATAGTAGGCTATACGAATTCAGGAAAATCAACATTGCTCAATACAATTTTAGAGTATAGTGTTGATAATCTAGAAAATAAGACTGTATATGCTGAGGATATGTTATTTGCGACTTTAGAAACTACAACTAGGCATATTGCTTTAAAGAATAAAAAAAGTTTTCTATTAACTGATACCGTGGGATTTGTTAGTAAATTACCTCATCAATTAATTAAGGCATTTCGTTCAACTTTAGAAGAAATAACTGAAGCTGATTTGATTTTACATGTAATTGATTTATCGAATAATAATTATAACCGCCAAAAAGAAATAACTGAAAATGTTTTATTAGAAATAGGGGTAAAGGATGTACCAATAATTAATGTATATAATAAAATTGACAAATTTGCTAGTTTAACAGTTGGTGAAGGTATTTTTATTTCAGCAAAGGAAAAGTCAAATATTGAAGATTTAATAAATGAAATTAGTAAACAGCTCTTTAAGAATTATAAAACCGTTAAAATGACAATTCCATATGCAAGTAGCACTATTTATAATTATTTAAAGGAAAATGCAGATGTAATAACGGAGGATTTTCGCGATTATGGAATTGAAATAATCGTGGAGTTAAGTAACTATTTATATCAGAAATATAAACATTTGCTTAATTAATTTAATTTTTTGAAAATTTGTGTTAAAATGATTAAGTATATATAATGAATATTATCAAGGAGGAAATATGAAAGTTCGAGTAAGATATGCACCTAGCCCAACAGGCTATTTACATATAGGAAATGCCCGTACCGCATTATTTAATTATTTATTTGCGAAAAAATACCAAGGAGATTTTATTGTCCGTATTGAAGATACAGATGTTTTAAGAAATGTTGAAGATGGAATTACATCGCAATTAAAACATTTACAGTGGTTAGGCATCGACTATGATGAATCAGTTGATAAAATAAATCCTAAATATGCTCCATATCGGCAATTAGAGCGTTTAGATATTTATAAAAAATATGCTAATGAATTATTAGAAAAAGGGTTAGCGTATAAGTGTTATTGTACGGAAGAAGAATTAGCTAAAGAAAGAGAAGGATTATCTGAAGACAAAGCAAATCATATTCATTATTCACGTCGCTGTTTATATGCAAGTGAAGAAGAGAAAAATATGTTAGAAAAACGTGGTGAATATACTATCCGCTTTAAAATGCCAGATAATATAACATATACCTTTAATGATTTAGTAAAAGGAGAAGTTACATTTGCTTCGGAAGATGTTGGCGATTGGGTAATTATGAAGCGAAATGGTATACCAACGTATAATTTTGCTGTTGTGGTTGATGATTATTTAATGGATATTACTCATGTATTACGTGGTGAAGAGCATATAACAAACACTCCAAAACAAATGGCAATATATCAGGCTTTTGGTTGGGAAATACCAGTTTTTGGTCATATGACATTAATAGTTAAAGAAGATGGTAAAAAATTATCAAAGCGTGATCCAAATTATATTGCCTTTATATCACAATATGAAGAAATGGGATATTTGCCAGAGGCATTATTTAATTTTATTTCTTTATTAGGTTGGAGCCCTGAGGGTGAAGAGGAAATATTATCAAAGGCTGAAATTATTGCACAATTTGATGAAAAGCGCTTGTCAAAATCACCTGCCACATTTGATAAAAACAAATTAATGTATATAAATAATCGATATATAAAAGAATTATCACTTGATGAAATGGTCGAATTATGTAGACCACATTTAGAAAAAAGTAACATAATACAAAACCATTCTGATTTATGGATTAGAAATCTTGTTGAGTTATTTCATGGACGTATGTCTTACGGTGCAGAAATTGTTGATTTGTACAAGGAGTTTTTTATCACTAATTTTATGATTGGTGAGGAAGAACTAGCTTATATAAAGCAAGATGGAATAAAGGCTACATTAGAGGTTTTTCAAAATAAGTTACGCACCTTAGACGATTTTAATGCTGAAAATATTAAGGAGATTATAAAAGCCACAGGTAAGGAAACAAAAGCTAAGGGTAAAATGTTGTTTATGCCTTGTAGAATTGCGGTAACCGCACAAATGCATGGTCCTGATTTACCTAGGGTAATAGAATTATTGGGTAAGGAAAAGGTTTTACAACGTTTAGAAACAGCACTTTCTTTGTTGACTGATTAATATGTCCGCATTTATGCGGCTTTTATATTTGCGCAAACGAAATTTCTTGAAATTTGTTGATAAATGGCACAAAATAAAAATAGCATGCAACTATATATAAAGAGGTGAGTAAGATGTATATCTATAATTCGTTAACGAATAAAAAGGAAAAGTTTAAAACAATTGAAGCAAATAAAATAAAAATGTATGTTTGTGGGCCAACTGTATATAACTACATTCATATAGGTAATGCACGACCAATAATCTTTTTTGATGTTGTTAGTAGGTACTTTAAATATCGCGGTTATGAAGTGACATATGTGTCAAACATTACTGATGTTGATGATAAAATTATCAATCGGGCTAAAGAAGAAAATGTAGATGAACATGTAATAGCTGTAAAATATCGCCAAGCATTTTTAGAAAATGTCAAGCAATTAAATTGTGCGGCTTTTGATAGTAATCCAAGTGTAATGGAGTATATGAATTCGATTATTAGTTTTATCGAAGCTTTAATAAATAAAGGTTATGCTTATGAGGTTAATGGAGATGTTTATTTTTCTGTAGGTAAAATATCAACTTATGGTCAATTATCCAATCAAGCAACAGAAAACTTAGAGGTTGGAGCAAGAATTAGTGAACATGCAAAAAAGGAAAGTCCGCTTGATTTTACATTATGGAAAAAAACTGCTGAAGGTATTAAGTGGAATTCACCTTGGGGTATGGGAAGACCTGGATGGCATACAGAGTGTGTTGCGATGATTAATGATACATTAGGTTCAAATATTGATATTCATGGTGGAGGTTCGGAACTTAAGTTTCCGCATCATGAAAATGAAATTGCTCAATCCTGTGCTTTAAATCATACTACTCTAGCAAATTATTGGATGCATAATGGTAGTTTAATGATTGAAAATGAAAAAATGAGTAAATCGCTAGGAAATTATATTTTTATAAATGATTTTTTAGCTAAATATGATTTTAGAGTATTAAGGTTATTTATGTTGTCAACTCATTATCGTCAACCATTAAATTATACCCAGAAGATAATTGAAAATATGAAAAATGAAATTGACAGAATTGAAATCACTTTAAAAACCTTACAATATAAACTTGATTTAGATAATTATTTAGATAAGGCAATATTAAACAAAGAAAATCAGTATCTCAAAGCATTCACTGAAGCTATGGATGATGATTTTAACACAGCAAATGCGATAACGGTGCTAATGAGTGTGATAAAAGAAATAAACAAGGTCACACGTAAAAAAGAATTTACCAGCGAAGAATTACAAAACATGTTAACGCTATATTATGCATTCAACACGATGCTTAAAATATTTGGTATTGATTATTCCATTGAACGCTTAACAGGTGAAGACAAAAAATTGATTAGCGAAAAAGAAGAAGCTAGAAAGTTGAAAAATTTTGAAAAAGCTGATAAAATTCGCGCAATTTTACAGGAAAAAGGAATTAATATATAAATATGGACAAATATAAATTGTTAAATGGTGTGACCTTGGCTTACATGGGTGATGCAGTTTATGAATTAAGAATTAGAGAATATTTAATAAATCAAGGTTATACAAAAGTTAATGAATTACATAAATTAGCAATTAAGTATGTTTCAGCAACAACACAAGCAAAGGTCATTTATGAGTGGGAAAAGACAAAGTTTTTAACTGATGAAGAATATAGTATTGTAAGAAGAGGAAGAAATGCGAAAATAAACCATGGGCGTCTCAATGTTGATGTCTTAACATATAAACATAGCACATCTTTTGAGGCGCTGATTGGCTATCTATATTTAATTAACGAATCTCGACGATTACAAGAAATAATACAGGAAGCAATTAGAATGATTGAAAGTTGGTGATTATTTGAGCGAAATTATTTATGGTAAAAATACTGTGGTTGAATATCTTAAGTCAGGAAAGAATCCTCAAGAAATTTGGGTTACAAAACAAGTTCTAAGCAATGAAGTCATTATTAATTCTATTGTGAATAACAAAGATATAGTATCCCATATCGTTGATCGAAAAGTTATTGATAATATAGTTCAAGGTAATCATCAAGGCGTAGCAGTAAAAATTGCTGCTTATGATTATTATAGTATTGATAATATGTTAAATGATGCTAAGAAGCAAAACGAAGTACCATTTCTAGTTATACTTGACGGGTTAGAAGACACACATAATCTTGGAGCAATATTGAGAACAGCGGATAGTTGTGGAGTTCATGGGATTATCATCCCTAAAAATCGTTCGGTAAGTTTAAATGCAACTGTCGCAAAAATGTCAGCTGGTGCGATAAATTATGTTAAAGTTGCTAAGGTAACTAATATAAATAACACAATAAGACAGTTGAAAAAACTGGGAATCTGGATTATTGGTAGCGATATAAAAACAGATATTGATTATCGCAAAATGGATGCAACTGTTCCGGTAGCGATAGTAATTGGTAGTGAAGGAAAAGGAATCAGCAGATTGGTTAAGGAAAATTGCGACTTATTAGTTAAATTGCCAATGAAAGGACAAATATCATCGCTTAATGCTTCTGTAGCTGCATCAGTTATCCTATATGAAGTATTTAATCAACGTTGTCCCCTCTAATTTTTAGGAGGGTATACTTGGTAAATAATAATGATAAAAGATTGAATCAAGAAATCAGTAAGTATGAGTATATAATAAGAATTATTTTGACAAAATACAGTATCTCATATAATGACTATGATGATGCATTTCAAGAAGGAAGGCTTGCCCTATTAAAAGCTATTGAATCTTTTAAAGCAGAAGTGGGCGTTAATTTTACATCATTTGCATCAATATGTATAAAACGACGTATTTTGTCATATTTAAGAAATCAAAACCGAAAAAAAAACCGTCCTTTTCGTAATAATTATCGAGTTGATTATGAAGATTTTGAAAATCGCATAAATTTAACAAATTTTAGACAATATAATAGTGCCGATAGTATATTAATTAAATTACATCGCGAATCCATTTATAAAAATGTCGTTAGTAAAATGAAATTATTAGAAAAAGAGATAATAAGTAATTTTCTCATTGGTTACAGTGTGAACGAACTAAGTATAGAATATCAAATCCCAAAAAGGAAAGTATATAAAATTATCTCTAATGCACGAAAAGAAATTGAAAAGAGATTAAATGATTAACTATTGACATTTAATCTCATATTTGCTAAAGTATTATAAGTTAGACTGTATAATTTGGGTGAAAAAAATGAGAACAAAAGTAATTTTAGTATGTACGGAATGTTTGTCTCGTAATTATACTACTGATAAAAATAAATTAGTTTCTAAGGAACGTTTAGAAATAAAAAAATTTTGTAAAAAATGTAATAAACATACCTTACATAAGGAAACTAAATAGGAGGAAAGAAAATGAGTGATCGTAAGAAAACATACGATATTTTAAAATATGTAGCTGGTTTATTAGGCTTTATAGGTATACTATTAGCTATATTTGTTGTAACAGGTGCATTTGATTGGTTTATTATCGAAGCTAATATTAAAGGTATAGGTACTCTCACGAGTCAAAATAAATTGGTAATATCTCTAGTATCCTCAATTTTAGGAATTTTCTTATTGTTTATTGCCTTTTCTAAACAAATTGATAAGTTTTTTACCTTTTTAGAAACACATAAGGTAGGTAAAGATAAGAATGAAGCAGCAAAAGGTGTTACGATTGAAACAATATTCTTTATAATTATCGCATTAGTATTAATAGTAATAGTTAATTTATTGGCAATTGGTACATTAGTTTTAAGAACTAATTTACCATTACTTGGAAAGGCTACAAAAACAGTATTAATAATTTCGTTAATTATCTTAGCTATTTTATCTATAATTACCGCATTCCATAGGACGATCTCTAGAGCGGTAAAAGAGATGAAAAAAGTTCATTGGCCAACTGGAAAAGAAATGGTAGAGTATAGTAAACGTGTCTTCTCATTTATTATTTTCTTTAGTATCTTTTTCTTTGCCTTGGATTTAGTATTTACAAATGTTCCATCACTACTAGAACGTATCTTCGATATAAATTTATAATGCATTTCTTCACGTTACTAGGAGGTTTATAGAATGGAAGAAAAAAAATGGTATGTTGTACAAACATATTCAGGTCTAGAAAATGTTGTAAAAAATAACTTGGAGCGTCGTATTGAATCAATGGGGATGGAAAATCAGATTTTTCGTGTGATTATTCCTGAAGAAACAGAAGTTGAAATTAAAAAGGGCGTTAAAAAAGAAAAAGTTAAGAAAATTTTTCCTGGATATGTTTTTATTGAAATGATCGTAACTGATGAATCTTGGTATGTTGTACGTAATACTCCAAATGTAACAGGTTTTATTGGTTCAAGTGGTAAAGGAGCGAAGCCAGTGCCCTTACCTGCTGATGAAATTAATCCGATTTTAAAGAAATTAGGCCTTCATCGTACTGAATACGACTTAGATGTTAAATTAGGAGATATGGTCCGAATTAAATCAGGTCCTTTTATGGGGCAAGTCGGCGAAGTCGATGATATTGATTATGATAAGATGGTATTAAAAGTATTAGTGGATTTTTTTGGAAGACAAACAACGTTTGAAATTGAGTTTTCCCAAGTTGAAAAAAATCAATAAAAGGGTATTGATTTTTTAAAAGAGAAGTGGTATGATAGCATGGCTAGATTCCTTTTTAGCTATGCTTTTTATTGTGTATTTTGCGTGGGAGGATAATTTATCCACTTTAACCACATCACGGACTAGAGGAGGTGTTGTCTCGTGGCTAAACAAGTAACTAAAGTTATCAAATTACAACTTAACGCTGGAAAAGCAACTCAAGCTCCACCAGTTGGACCTGCACTAGGTCAAGCAGGAATAAATAGTGCTCAATTTTGTCAAGAATTTAATGATCGTACACGTGATTTAATGGGAAATGTTGTACCGGTAGTTATATCTGTATATGAAGATCGTTCATTTTCATTTATCACCAAAACACCACCTGCTGCTTTCTTATTAAAAAAAGCTGCTGGTATTGAAAGTGGTTCAGCAAATTCTAAGACAACTCAAGTTGCTACTATTAAACGCGAAAAGGCTCGCGAAATAGCTGAAATGAAAATGCCTGATTTAAACGCAAATGACATCGAAGCAGCTATTAAGATTATTGAAGGAACAGCTAGAAACATGGGAATCGTTATTGAAGACTAATCTACTTTTAGGTTGTAAAGCAACCTAAATTGTGGGAGGAGATTCCGTTAACCACATTTTAGGAGGTGCCAAGATGGCTAGTATAGGAAAAAAACATACTGAAGTTTTGAAACTAGTTAATAAAGCTCAACTTTATTCTTTAGAGGAAGCTGTAGAATTAGTTAAGAAAACGAGCTATGTTAAGTTCGATGCATCTGTAGAGATTGCGTTTCGCTTGGGATTAAACCCGCGTAAAGCTGAACAAAACTTGCGTGGTGCAGTTGTATTACCTCATGGAACAGGAAAAACAAGAACAGTATTAGTTATCACTCAAGGTGATAAAATAAACGAAGCTATTGAAGCTGGTGCTGATTATGCTGGAGATGTAGAATATATTAATAAAATTCAACAAGGTTGGTTTGAATTTGATGTAATTGTAGCTACACCAGATATGATGCCGCAATTAGGTAAATTAGGGCGAATATTAGGTCCTAAAGGATTAATGCCTAACCCAAAGACTGGTACTGTAACAACCGATATTGCTAAAGCCGTTAGCGAAATAAAGGCTGGGAAAGTTGAATATCGTGTTGATAAAGCTGGTAACATTCATGTTCCTGTAGGAAAAGTTTCATTTGATGCTAATAAATTAGTTGAAAATGTTAAAACTTTACATGATACAATGTTGCGAATTAAACCGTCAACTGTTAAAGGTGTTTATATGAAAAACATTACTTTAACATCAACTATGGGTCCTGGAATTAAAGTGGATCCAAATCAAATAATTAAATAGACTTCAATTAAAAGTACCGTAGACAGTAGGGGCTTAAAGCATAATTATCCTACCGAGGTGATAATAATTATAGATTAATTATTTTATCCTCTTGTCTTGTACAAGAGGTTTTTTTCTCCTACGGTATAAAAAAACAGGAGGTGTAATGATGAACTCAGCTATTTTAGAAAACAAAAAACAAGAAGTAAATAATGTTGCGGAAAAATTTGAAAAATCGCTATCATGTGTTATTGTTGATCCGCGTGGTTTAACAGTTCAAGAAGCAACTGATTTACGGAAACAATTACGTGCTGAAGGTGTAGAATTTAAGGTTATTAAAAATAATATTTCTGCACGTGCAGCTAGTAAAGCAGGTTATAGTGAATTAAGTGAATTATTTGCTGGGCCAAGTGCAGTCGCATTTAGTGAAAATGATGCCGTAGCGCCAGCAAGAATTATTTTTGAATTTGGATCTAAATATAAAAAGCTAGGATTAAAAGGTGGGTTTATTGAAAAAAGGATCGTATCCACTGAACAACTAGCTGAAGTGGCTAAATTACCTAATAAAGATGGTATGTTGTCTATGCTTTTATCAGTATTACAAGCACCGATGCGTAATTTGGCCTATGCGCTTAAACAAGTTGCTGAGAAAGATAATCCAGCAGAAATAAATGAATAAAAATAAGGAGGAAATATAAAATGGCGAAATTAACAACAGTTGAAATTATTGAGTCATTAAAAGAGATGACTATTTTAGAATTAAATGATTTAGTTAAAGCAATCGAGGAAGAGTTTGGTGTTACTGCTGCTGCTCCTGTTGCAGTTGCTGCAGGTGCTCAAGAAGAGGATCAACAAACAGAGTTTGATGTAATCATTACAAGTCCAGGTGCATCAAAAATTGGTGTAATCAAAGTAGTGCGTGAGTTAACAGGATTAGGATTAAAAGAAGCTAAAGCCTTAGTTGATGCTGCACCACAAGCTGTAAAAGAGAAAGTCTCAGAAGATGAAGCTAACACTATTAAAGCTAAATTAGAAGAAGCTGGAGCTTCAGTAGAATTAAAATAGTAAAAATGTGATAACCTGGGAAGTATGCTTCTCAGGTTTTTCTCGTTGTTTGAATTTTTTTAGTTAAATTTATTGCGAGGTGCATATTATTGACAAATCACTACTATAATAATAATTTAGAGACCAAAAGTAATAAAAGGTTAATTAAGGAACATATTTTAAATCATGAATTATCATTCATAACAGATCATGGTGTCTTTTCTAAAGGTGGTATTGACTATGGTTCTAAGGTGTTAATTGAAAATTGTCCGCTTGATATGAATTATAAATTTGTTTTAGATATTGGCTGTGGATATGGACCAATTGGGATAAGTTTAGCTAAAGAATTTTCACACATTCATTTTGATTTAGTAGATGTAAACATTAGAGCGCTGGATTTAGCGCGTAAAAATGCGACTTTAAACAATTTGCAAAATATTTCCGTATTTGAAAGTAATATTTATGAAATGATAAATACTAAGTATGATTGCATAATATCAAATCCACCCATAAGAGCTGGTAAAAAAGTTGTCTATCAAATTCTTAATGAATCAGATAATTATTTGGAAGTTGGTGGAATGTTATGTGTAGTTATGCAAAAAAAGTATGGTGCTAAATCTGCAATTGACAATTTACAACAAGTTTATGGAAATTGTTCAATTGTTTGTCGCGATAGAGGATATTATGTTTTTAGAAGTATTAAAAAATAATGTGGAAACTATTGACTGTACTTGAATATTATGTTATTATTATAAAATGCCTATATATTGTTAAAAATAGGTTTTAATTAAAAAAACTCCTATAAAATTAATAAATTTTAATATTAAGGGGTGGTTCTTTTGAACACACAAATAGGTGATTTTAAAGAAATTAAATATGGTAGAAAAAGAGTGCGGCGCAATTACTCTCGTATTAGCGGTGCTTTAGAACTGCCAAATTTAATTGAGATTCAAACTAATTCTTTCGGAAGATTTTTAAATGAGGGAATTACGTATATGTTTAATGATATTTCTCCGATTAAGGACCATAGTGAAAATTTAATTTTAGAATTTGTTGGTCATGATATTGGAGAACCAAAATATGACGTTTTAGATGCCAAAGAACGTGACGTTACTTATTCTGCTCCGCTAAAGGTTAAGGTAAGATTAACGAATTTAGAAAAACAAGAAGCTGTGGAACAAGAAGTATTTATGGGTGATCTTCCACTGATGTCAGAAACGGGAACATTCATTATTAATGGGGCTGAACGGGTAATTGTTACTCAGTTAGTCCGGTCTTCTGGTGTTTATTACAGCAACAAAGATATTGATAAAAAAAGCGGAAGAGAAAAGATTAGTGGTCAAATAATACCAACTCGTGGTGCGTGGCTAGAATTTGAAGAAGATGCAAAACAAATAGCATATGTGCGCGTTGATAGAACGAGAAAATTACCGATAACTATTTTATTAAAAGCTTTAGGATTAATGACTAAAGATGAAATTCTTAATATTTTTGGTGAAAATGCATTATTATTAAATTCTTTTGAAAAGGATACAACTGAGAATTGTCATGAAGCTTTATTAGAAATTTATGAAAAGTTACGTCCCGGAGAACCTCCGACCATTGAAGGGGCAAAAAGTTTATTTTATGCTCGTTTCTTTGATGATAAACGTTATGATTTAGCCCCTGTAGGACGCTATAAGTTTAATAAAAAACTTAATTTGTTCAACCGTTTGGTAAATCAGAAATTGGCTGAGCCATTAATTGATAGTATTACTGGAGAAGTTCTTTTTGAGGCTGGGCATATTTTTAAGCATGATGATTATGATAAAATGCTGGAAAATGGTATCGATACCACAGCGATTAATCTAAAAAAAATTAGTTTATATGACCCTTTAGATGAAGCTGATTGTTATATACAGGCTGCTAAAGTTTTGGTTCAAAATGAAAATGATGAAGAGCAAGTATTAACAATTGTGGGTAATAATCAGAATGAAGAGCGATTAATAGTAACAGTAAGTGATATTTTTGCGGCCGTTAGTTATTATTTTGATTTATATTATAATATTGGAAATTTTGATGATATTGATCACCTAGGTAATAGGAGATTAAGACTAGTTGGAGAACTACTTCAAAATCAATTCCGAATTGGGTTAACGAGAATGGAAAGAGTTGTTCGTGAAAGAATGTCAACACAAGAAGCTGACCATTTAACTCCACAAAATTTAATTAATATTAGGCCAGTAACAGCAGCAATCAAAGAGTTCTTTGGAAGTTCACAATTATCACAATTTATGGATAAAGTAAATCCTTTAGCGGAATTATCGAATAAACGAAGATTATCTGCACTTGGACCAGGAGGGCTTACGAGAGAAAGGGCTTCCATGGAAGTGCGAGACGTACACTACTCACATTACGGAAGAATGTGTCCGATTGAAACACCAGAAGGACCTAATATTGGTCTCATCAATCAATTATCGACATATGCTAAAGTAAATGATTATGGGTTTATTGAGACACCATATCGTAAGGTAAGAGTGATTAATGGTGAAGCTCATGTTACTAATGAAATTGATTATTTAACTGCGGATGAAGAGGATAATTATGTCTTATCCCAAGCAAATGTTAAAATCGATGATAATCAAATTATTGTTTCTGAAAGAGTAATTGCAAGACATCGCGGAGCTACAATTTTAGTTTCACCATTACAAATAAATTACGTAGACGTTTCACCTAAACAAATAGTATCAGTAGCAACAGCTTGTATCCCTTTTTTAGAACATGATGATGCAAATCGTGCCCTTATGGGAGCGAATATGCAACGTCAAGCGATACCGCTATTAGTACCTGAAGCCCCGATTGTTGGAACAGGTATTGAATATAAAACCGCAAAAGATTCAGGCTCTGCAATTATTGCTAGAGAATCTGGGGTTGTGGAATATGTGGATTCAAAGGCGATTAGAGTCCGTAACTCCTCAGGCAGAGTTGATAATTACAAATTAATAAAATTTGTTCGTTCTAATCAAAGTACTTGTGTTAACCAAATTCCAATCGTGGCAGTAGGTGAATCTGTTGAAGCAGGGGAAGTTATTGCTGATGGTTTTTCCATGGACCAAGGAGAACTAGCTCTTGGTAGAAATGTATTAGTAGCATTTATGACATGGAATGGTTATAACTATGAAGATGCGATTATTATGAGTGAACGCTTAGTCAAGGATGATGTTTATACATCTATCCATATTGAAGAATATGAAATCGAAGCACGAGATACAAAATTAGGACCAGAAGAGATTACTCGTGACATTCCAGGTGTTAGTGATGAATCACTAAAAGACTTGGATGAAAGAGGAATAATTCGTATTGGTGCTGAAGTTAAAGAAGGAGGCTATTTAGTAGGTAAAGTTACTGCTAAAGGGCAAACAGATTTATCTGCCGAAGAAAGATTGCTTCATGCAATATTTGGCGAAAAAGCACGTGAAGTTAGGGATACATCATTACGAGTACCTCATGGTGGCGATGGAATTGTTCATGATGTGAAATATTTTTCGCGTAAAAATAATGATGAAATGGCCCCTGGGGTTAATGAAGTGATCCGCGTATATATTGTCCAAAAACGGAAAATTTCCGAAGGTGACAAAATGGCAGGTCGCCATGGTAATAAAGGTGTAATTTCTCGAATTTTACCCGAAGAAGATATGCCATATTTACCAGATGGCACGATATGTGATATAATGCTGAATCCATTAGGAGTTCCTTCGCGGATGAATATCGGACAAATTCTTGAATTACATTTAGGTATGGCTGCTCGAATATTAGGTATCCATATCGCAACTCCAGTATTTGATGGTGTAGAAAATAGTGATTTGGAAGCTATTATTCGTGAAGCAGGAATGACAGAGGATGCAAAAACTCCTCTTTATGATGGAAGAACAGGAGAGTCATTTGATAACCGAATTGCTGTTGGAGTCATGTATATGATCAAACTAGCTCATATGGTGGATGATAAATTACATGCTCGTTCAACAGGACCATATTCTTTAGTGACTCAACAGCCTTTGGGTGGAAAAGCACAATTTGGCGGGCAAAGATTTGGAGAAATGGAGGTATGGGCACTTGAAGCATATGGTGCTGCCTATACTCTTCAAGAAATTTTAACCGTTAAATCAGATGATATTGTTGGACGTGTAAAAGTGTATGAAGCAATAATTAAAGGGGAACCAATTCCTGAACCAGGTGTTCCTGAATCATTCCGAGTATTAATTAAAGAATTGCAAGCGCTAGGAATGGATGTCAAAATAACAAACGCAGAGTTTGACGAAATCGAATTAAAAGATGGTCTTTTAGAAGAATCTACTGTAAGAGAAATCAGTGGAATTAAAGATGATTATCAATTAGTTTATCGTGGTAATGATAATTTTGATGATGAATTAATTGATGATGATGAAGACGAATTCAATGAAGAAGATGATTTCTTATTAGACGAGGAATAGTTTCACAATTTTTAAATAACCTAACAGGGAGGAATTACCTTGGTTGATGTTAATAATTTTAATTTTATGAAAATAGGTTTAGCTTCACCAGAAAAAATTCATGATTGGTCACATGGTGAAGTATTAAAACATGAAACAATTAATTACCGTACTTTAAAACCAGAAAAAGACGGATTATTTTGTGAACGTATTTTTGGTCCTACTAAAGATTGGGAATGTAATTGTGGTAAATATAAAAAGATTCGTTATAAAGGTGTTGTATGTGACAGGTGTGGTGTTGAAGTAACACAATCAAAAGTAAGGCGTGAACGCATGGGGCATATAGAACTTGCTGCCCCAGTAGCACACATCTGGTATTTTAAGGGGATACCTTGCCGGATGGCCCTATTACTTGATATGTCCCCAAAATCATTAGAAGAAGTAATGTACTTTATTTCATATGTTGTAGTTGATCCAGGTACAACATCATTATTAAAAAAGCAAATTCTCAGTGAAAAAGAATATGAGAAATATACTAATGAATACGGCAATCGTTTTAAGGCAGGGATGGGTGCAGAAGCAGTAAAAAAATTATTGCAAGAAATTGATTTAGAAAAAGAAGCAAAATTATTAAGGGAAGAATTAAAAACAACTCAAGGTCAGAAACATAATAAAGTAATAAAAAGACTTGAAGTTGTAGAAGCTTTTAAAAATTCAGGTAATAGACCTGAATGGATGATTTTAGAGGCATTACCTGTTATTCCCCCAGAAATTCGACCAATGATTCAATTAGATGGTGGACGTTTTGCGACAAGTGATTTGAATGATTTATATCGAAGAGTGATAAATCGTAATAATCGGTTAAAAAAATTAATTGAAATCGGCGCTCCAAGTATTATCGTCCGTAATGAAAAGCGGATGTTACAAGAGGCAGTTGATGCATTAATTGATAATGGTCGTCGCGGAAAAGCAATTATGGGTGCTGGAAATCGACCATTAAAATCTTTGTCCCATACACTTAAAGGAAAGCAAGGTCGTTTTCGTCAAAATTTATTAGGGAAACGTGTAGACTATTCTGGGCGTTCAGTTATTGTCGTTGGTCCTAATTTAAAAATGTATCAATGTGGTTTACCCAAGGAAATGGCTTTGGAATTATTTAAACCATTTGTGATTAAACAATTAGTTGAAAGGCAAATCGCTCAAAATATAAAAGGAGCGAAAAAATTAATCGAGCGTTTAGATGATAAAGTTTGGGATGTTGTGGAAGATGTTATCAAAGAACATCCGGTATTATTAAATCGTGCTCCAACATTACATCGTTTAGGAATTCAAGCTTTTGAGCCAAAACTTGTAGAAGGGCGTGCAATTAGACTTCATCCTCTTGTTACCCCAGCATTTAATGCTGACTTTGATGGGGATCAAATGGCTGTACATGTACCTTTATCACAAGAGGCACAAGCTGAAGCTCGCATATTAATGCTTGCCTCAAATAATATTCTTAATCCAAAAGATGGTAAGCCAGTAGTAACGCCTTCTCAAGATATGGTTTTAGGTAATTACTATTTAACAATTGAGAAAAATAATGAACTTGGTGAAGGAACGGTATTTAAAGACATAAATGAAGCCATTATGGCATATGAAAATAAATATATCAACCTACACACTAGGATTGCTATTCCAGCAGGATCATTTCCAGAGCATAAGATTTCTGCATCTTATAAAGATTATTACTTAGTTACAACTTTGGGAAAACTGATATTTAATGATATTTTTCCTAAAAATTTCCCATATTTAAATGAACCAACTTCGCTAAATTTAGAAAAAGGTGTTCCTAGTGAGCATTTCATCCCTTTAGGAACAGATATTAATGAATTTATCAAAAAGAAACCAATAGTTGATTCATTTAAGAAGAAATTTCTCGGGTCAATTATTCTTGAAATCTTTCGTAGATATAAAACTACAGAAACATCAAGGATGCTAGACAATATGAAAGATTTAGGTTTTAAATATTCAACATTAGCTGGTATGACAATATCTTATACTGATGTTGTTATTTCACCTAAAAAATATCAAAAAATTGATGAGACAAAAGAAAAGGTTGAAAAAATTAACAAATTACATGGAAGAGGTTTGTTAACTAATAATGAAAGATATCGTTTAGTAATACAAGAATGGGAAAAAACTAAAGAGGAAATGAAAGATATTGTTATGGAGGCTTTACCAGTTGATAATCATATATATATGATGCAAGATTCTGGAGCTAGAGGTAACGCATCTAACTTTCTTCAACTCGCGGGGATGCGAGGACTTATGGCCAATCCTAAAGGTGAAACAATTGAATTACCGATAACATCATCATTTCGTGAAGGACTAACGGTGTCTGAGTTTTTTAACTCTACGCATGGTGCTAGAAAAGGATTAGCAGACACAGCATTAAAAACAGCAGATTCAGGGTATTTAACAAGAAGATTAGTGGATGTTGCACAAGATGTAATCGTTAGGGAAGATGATTGTGAAACCGATAAAGGTGTTAAAGTAGAAGAACTTGTTGTTGGTAAAGAAAAAATTGAGACATTAGAGGAAAGAATTGCTGGTCGCTATTTGGCTAAGAATGTCTATCATCCTGTGACAAAGGAAATCATTGCCAAGCGCAATGACTATATAGATGAAGTATTAGCTAATATCATTGTAACAGCTAATGTTAAAGAAGTTTATATTCGAACAATATTAACATGTGATGCTGAACATGGAGTATGTAAAAGATGTTATGGTCGTAATTTAGCTACAGGAGAAATTGTTGAAATTGGTGAAGCTGTAGGGGTTATGGCTGCACAATCAATAGGTGAACCAGGAACACAATTAACAATGCGGACATTCCACACTGGAGGAGTCGCAGGATCAGATATCACTCAAGGATTACCTCGTGTTCAAGAATTATTTGAAGCAAGAAATCCTAAGGGTAGAGCGTATATTTCTGAAATTGATGGTATTGTCAAAAAAGTCGAACATAAAAAAGATGGTAGATATGAAGTGACAATCCGTAATGATAATACAGAAGATGAAAAAAGTTACTTATTACAATATGGTTCAGAACCAATTGTTAAAGAACGGCAACAGTTAAAAGCTGGTGATTTAATTACTGAAGGTCCAATTGACCCTAAAGAGTTGTTACGAGTCAAAGATTTAGAGAGTGCCCAACAATATATCTTAAGGGAAGTACAACGTGTTTATCGCGCTCAAGGTGTAGAAATCCAAGATAAACATATTGAAGTAATTATTCGGCAAATGACACAAAAAGTAAAAATTGCTCAACCAGGAGACACTGATTTATTACCAGGTCAAATGATTTCAAAACATGAGTTTGATGAACAAAATGATAAAATAGATATTATTGGTGGTCAGAATCCAGCAGTAGGAGTTCCAGTAATGTTGCGAATAACCAAAGCTGCATTAGAAACTGATTCCTTCTTATCAGCCGCATCATTCCAAGAAACAACAAGAGTTCTTACTGATGCTGCGATAAAGGGGAAAACTGATAAGTTAATGGGCTTAAAAGAAAATGTTATTATTGGTAAGTTAATTCCAGCGGGAACTGGTGTTGTTCCACCTAAAAGTGTTGAAATTGATATTAAAGAAGAAATACAAGATGATTTAGAAGGTAGTAATGAATTATATAATGAATCAATAGCTTATTAATTATTTTCAAAATATGGTTGACAGAAATAAGCTAAATTGATAAAATAATAAAGGCTTATGTAAAAACAATGTTTTGTAGCGAAAACTACAAAACTTAGTTTTTTGAGAAATATGAACCACCTGGATGTGTGGTACTAGATAATAAAAGAAAGGAGGAAATAATATGCCAACGATGAGTCAATTAATCCGTAAAGGTCGTACATCAAAATCAACTAAATCAAAATCACCACATTTAAATATTGGTTATAACAGTTTAGAGAAAAGATATACCACAAATAATTCTCCTCAAAAAAGAGGTGTATGTACACGTGTTGGTACAATGACACCTAAAAAACCAAACTCTGCTTTACGTAAATTTGCTCGTGTTCGTTTAACAAATGGCTTGGAAGTTACTGCGTATATTCCTGGTATTGGTCATAAATTACAAGAACACAGTGTTGTATTAATTCGTGGTGGACGTGTAAAAGATTTACCAGGGGTACGATACCATATCGTACGTGGTACATTAGATGCTACTGGTGTTGAAACTCGTAGACAAGGCCGTTCATTATATGGAACTAAGAAACCAAAAGAAGTAAAAAAATAGTAAAGATAACAAAGTTAACAATAATGAAAGGAGGAGATTTAAATGCCTCGTAAAGGTAATGTACCTAAAAGAGATGTATTACCAGACCCAATCTATAATTCTAAATTAGTTACAAGGTTGATTAATAATATTATGTTGGATGGTAAAAAAGGTGTTGCTCAAGGAATTTTATATGGTTCTTTTAAGAGAATAGAAGCTAAAACGGAAAAAAACCCTTTAGAAATCTTTGAAGCAGCACTGGATAATATAATGCCAATTCTGGAAGTTAGATCACGTCGTATTGGTGGAGCTAACTATCAAGTACCTGTTGAAGTGCGCCAAGAGCGTCGTATTACGTTGGGATTACGTTGGTTAACGCAATATGCACGCTTAAGAAACGAAAAAACAATGGAAGAAAGATTAGCAAATGAGATTATTGATGCTTCAAATAATGTAGGTGCTTCTGTTAAAAAACGTGAAGATACACACAAAATGGCTGAGGCCAATAAGGCATTTGCACATTATAGATGGTAATAAAAGCTATAAATTTGTATAAACTATTCAAGATAGATATACACACAGGAGGTAAACATGAGTAGAGCATTCCCGTTAGAAAAAACACGTAATATTGGAGTAATGGCTCATATTGATGCAGGTAAAACAACAACAACTGAACGTATCCTATATTACACTGGTAGAATACATAAAATTGGTGAAACTCATGAAGGTGCTGCAACAATGGATTGGATGGAGCAAGAACAAGAACGTGGAATTACGATTACTTCAGCTGCGACTACGGCACAGTGGAAAGATTATCGGATAAACATTATTGATACCCCAGGACATGTTGACTTTACAGTCGAAGTTGAACGTTCTTTACGTGTTCTTGATGGCGCAGTTACGGTACTTGATGCACAATCAGGAGTAGAACCTCAAACAGAAACTGTGTGGCGACAAGCAACTACGTATGGGGTGCCAAGAATAGTTTATTGTAATAAGATGGATAAGGTAGGAGCAGATTTTGATTACTCTGTTCAAACCTTACATAAGCGTCTAGGAGCTAATGCTCATGCTATTCAAATGCCAATTGGTGCTGAAGACGAGTTTCGTGGAATTATTGATCTTATCACAATGAAAGCATACTTTTATCATAGTGATGATGGTTTAGATATAGAAGAAACAAATATACCCGATGCATTATTAGATGAAGCACAAATTAAAAGAGAAGCACTTATTGAAGCAATTTCAGAAACCGATGAAGAATTAATGATAAAATATTTAGAAGGTGAAGAAATTACGACTTCAGAATTAAAAGCTGCAATTCGTAAAGCGACATGTAGTGTTCAATTCTTCCCAGTAATCTGTGGAACATCATTTAAAAATAAAGGGATTCAATTAATGTTAGATGCGGTAATTGATTATTTACCAGCACCAATAGATATCCCTTCAATTAAAGGAACTTTACTTGATGGTACTGAAGTTGAGCGTCATGCAGATGATAACGAACCATTTTCTGCATTAGCATTTAAAGTGATGACTGATCCATTTGTTGGAAGGTTAACATTCTTCAGGGTATATTCAGGTAGTATTAATTCAGGATCTTATATCTTAAATTCTACCAAAAATCAACGCGAAAGATTAGGGCGTATCTTATTGATGCATGCTAATCATCGTGAAGAAGCTAAGCGTGTATATGCAGGTGATATTGCAGCAGCAGTAGGGCTTAAATATACAACAACAGGTGATTCTTTATGTGATCAGGATAGCCCTGTTATTCTTGAATCAATGGAATTTCCGGAACCTGTAATCCATGTAGCGATCGAACCAAAAACCAAAGCTGACCAAGATAAAATGGCAATAGCTTTACAAAAGTTATCAGAAGAAGATCCTACTTTCCAAACTCATACTGATAAGGAAACTGGTGAAACCATTATCGGTGGAATGGGAGAATTACACTTAGAAATCATTGTTGACCGTATGAAGCGGGAATTTAAAGTTGAAGCAAATGTTGGAGCTCCACAAGTTTCTTATCGAGAAACAATTAAAGCCAGTGGTGAGTGTGAAGGCAAATTTATTAGGCAATCTGGTGGCCGTGGGCAATATGGCCATGTTTGGATTAGATTTGAACCTAATGAGCGTGGAAAAGGTTATGAATTCAAAGATGAAATAGTTGGTGGTACGGTACCTAAAGAATATATTCCAGCGGTACAAAAAGGTCTTGATGAAGCATTGCAAAATGGTTTTGTTGCTGGTTATCCTATAGTGGATATCAAAGCAGCATTATATGACGGTTCATATCATGACGTCGATTCATCAGAAATGGCATTTAAAATTGCTGCATCTATGGCATTAAAGTCAGCAGCAGCAAAATGTAAACCAGTAATATTGGAACCAATAATGACTGTAGAAGTTGTGGTGCCTGAGGAATACTTAGGAACAGTTATTGGGGATATCGTAAGTCGTCGTGGGCGACCTGAAGGACAAGAATCACGAGGAAATGCTCAAGTAATTAAAGCAAGCGTTCCTTTAAGCGAAATGTTTGGCTATGCTACCTCGCTTCGTTCTAATTCACAAGGTCGGGGAACATTTACAATGCAATTTGACCATTACGAAGAAGTACCTAAATCTATTTCGGAAGAAATAATTAAGAAAAATAATTAATGATAACTCTACATCTATACTTGCATTATTGTAAGTAGTAATGTAAAATAATAAATATTATAAAGGAATTTTAAGGAGGAAAAACAAATGGCAAAAGCTAAATTTGAACGTACTAAACCACATGTTAATATTGGTACAATCGGTCACGTTGACCATGGAAAAACTACTTTAACTGCAGCTATTACAGCTACATTGTCAAAAGCTGGAGGGGCACAATTTATGAGTTATGATCAAATTGATGGAGCTCCAGAGGAGAAAGCACGTGGAATCACCATTAACACTTCACATGTTGAGTATCAAACAGAAGCACGTCACTATGCACATGTAGACTGTCCAGGACATGCTGACTATGTTAAAAACATGATTACAGGTGCTGCTCAAATGGACGGAGCGATTTTAGTTGTTTCTGCAGCTGATGGTCCAATGCCACAAACTCGTGAACATATTTTATTATCACGTCAAGTAGGTGTACCTCGTTTAGTAGTATTTTTAAATAAATGCGATATGGTTGATGATGATGAATTATTAGATATCGTTGAAATGGAAGTTCGTGAATTATTATCAGAATATGAATTCCCTGGCGACGAAGTACCAATCGTTCGCGGTTCAGCGTTAGGAGCATTAGAAGGAGATGAAAAATGGGTTGGAGCAATCCATGAGTTAATGGAACATGTTGATGATTATATACCAACTCCAATACGTGAATCTGACAAACCTTTCTTAATGCCAGTTGAGGACGTATTTACTATTACTGGTCGTGGAACAGTTGCCACTGGCCGTGTAGAACGTGGTCAAGTTAAAGTTGGAGATACTGTTTCAATTGTTGGTTTAAAAGATACTAAACAAACAGTATGTACAGGTGTAGAAATGTTCCGTAAAATATTAGACTATGCAGAAGCAGGAGACAATATTGGAGCATTATTACGTGGTGTTTCTCGTGATGAGATCGAACGTGGTCAAGTTTTATGTAAACCTGGTTCAGTTACTCCTCATCATAAATTTATGGCACAAGTTTATGTTTTAACTAAAGAAGAAGGTGGACGTCATACTCCGTTTTTCTCAAACTATCAACCACAATTTTTCTTTAGAACAACTGACGTTACTGGAAAAATCATGTTACCAGAAGGTGTAGAAATGGTTATGCCTGGAGATAACATTGAAATGGAAGTAGAATTAGGAAAAATAATCGCTGTTGAAAACGGAACTAAATTCTCAATTCGTGAAGGTGGCCGTACAGTTGGTGCTGGAAATGTAATTAAAATTATTGAATAATAATAAAAAAAGTTGCTAAATTCTAGCAACTTTTTTATTTACGGGCTCGTATCATATAATAAAAGGGAATCAATATTTACAAAAACTTTATAATGTTATAAAATTGTTTTAACGTTAACAAGAATGGAGCGGTAAAATGGTATTTATTAAAAACATGTTTTTAAGTATATTTATTGGTGTAGGTTCAATAGCGCCTGGTGTAAGCGGAGGAGCCTTAGCCATAGTATTAGGTTTATATGAAAAAATATTGGATGCAATTAATAACTTATTAAAGGATATTAAAAAACATGGAACATTTCTATTGTCAATTGGTATTGGTGTAGCACTTGGAATTATTATTTTTAGTTCAATCCAATTAAAATTAATTAAAAGTTTCGAAATGCAAACGATGTTTACTTTTGCTGGGCTTGTAGTAGGAACAGTTCCAGCCCTACTTAAAACAGCTAATAAAAAAGGGTTTAATAATAAATACATTATTCCGTTCTGTATAACCCTTGCAATTGGCATTTTATTTTCATACCTAAATAATACTAGTATCTCTGATAATGTAAGAAGTACGGAGATTGTCCTTAATGCTAAAAATATTATCTTTTTAATTGTAGTAGGGTTTATTATGGCAGGATCATTAGTGATTCCAGGTATTAGCGGCACTGTGTTATTATTTTTACTCGGGGTATATGGTTTAGTACTAAATTCAATTTCTAGTATTAAAGATATTCTTTTTTTATCAAGCATTAAAGCGATGTTTTATGCTCTTATTGATAAGATATATATCTTACTACCGCTTCTTATTGGACTTGTAGTTGGGACAATCTTTTTTTCTAAATTAATGGAAATTTTATTAAAACATTTTTATGGTATAACATATTACGCAATTATTGGTTTTGTGATCGGCTCAATTCCTGAGTTAATTCCAGAAATAATATTTAATAAAACATTTATCTTAAGTTTAATTTTCTTCTTTATTGCGTTAATACTTTCGCTACAAATTAATAGATTAGTAAAAGAATAAAATAATAAAAACCCTACAGTCACACTATAGGGTATTTTTAGATTAACTCCAAATCAACCAGACGAGGAGATAACCAGATGTTACAGCTGCTAAAGTATATGGGACACTAATTTTCATAAACTGGCCTGCACTAACTTCGTAACCATCCCGTCTTAATATGCCAAGTCCAGTAATGTTTGCGGATGCACCAATTGGTGTGATATTACCACCTAATGTAGCACCAATTAACAAACCAAAATATAATAATGTCGGTCCGATACCTAAAGATATGGAGATAGTTTGTGCTACACTTAACATTGTAAGTGTATAAGGGATATTGTCAATAAAGGCAGAAAATAACACGGAAGCCCAGACAATTATCGTGTAAGTAACAAAAACATTGCCACCACTAACATCAGCGATAAATTTACCAATATCATTTACTAGACCAACTTCGGTAATGCTACTGATAATTACGAATAATCCAATAAGTAATAAGATTGTGAAAAAATCAATTTCTTTAAGATATTTTGGTATCACATTAATATCTTTTGCTTTGATAAAACTGCGAATAAGCCCAATTAAGAATAATGTTGCACAAATAATCCCATTTTTATTATCGTTAATAGCCTTTGGTAAATCAGAAAAAAATGAAGCGATTATAAGTAAGAGAACCATTCCTAATAATAAAATTGTTGGAAAATAATCTTCAACTTCTGTTTTTTCAAATGTGGAAATCTTTTGCTTTTCATTTCTAAAAACAAATAATAAAACTAAAGTAGCTACTATAGCACCGAATTGAACTATCCAGAATAAACTAATTTTACCCTGATAAAAGAAAAAATCAAGAAAGGTCATGTTGGCTTTACTCCCTAATAGAATTGAAGTTGTATCACCAACTAAAGTTGCTGCACCTTGGAGATTGGATGCTATTGAAATAGCGATAATGCTTGGTACTGGGGATATTTTTAATTTCTTGGCTATCGTTAATGCTACAGGAGCAACCATTAAAACAGTAGCGACATTGTCAACTAATGCTGAGATCATCCCAGCAAATAAGGATAAGGCAATAATTGCCCATTTAACATTAGATGTTCGTTCAATAATTAAATCCGCAAGTAAGGCAGGCATTTTAGATTCAATAAATAGAGCAACGATTCCCATTGTTCCAGCGATCATAAGGATAACATTCCAATCGATAGAGCTAAATACCTTTGATACTGGTAGAATACCAATAGTGATAAAAATTAATGCTGATATAAGGGCAACATATGCCCTTTTTTTAGGTAAGGAAATAAGCAAAACGTAAGTTAAAATAAAGATGGTTACAGCGATGATTTTATCTGTCACTTTATCCTCCATATAAATTCCATTATTATTATTCAAAAAAAACTAACTTTTATAATCATATAATTCAAGTTAAAGTGGTCTACTCCATTTATATCATTATTTTACCGTATTAAAACCGTTTGTCAATTATAATTTGTTGTATTTTTCGTGAATTTTTGCTATACTTTTTTTATTAAACTAAGTTTAGGTAAGTGATAATGATGAAAATTCCTAAAATAGGAGACATAGTTTTAGTTAAAGATTTTAATATAACAGGAACAGTGATTGAGGTGATAAGTGAAAGTCTATATCGTGTCGAGCGTAAAAACCAATCATTTATTATTGATAAAAGTAAACTGAGTGTTGTAAAAAAGCATAAAAATTATGAGAATATAAGAGTAAATGAATTGTATGATCCACTTGATGATGTGTATGAAATAGATTTTCATGGATATACAAAATTCGAAGCACTTAAGGAAGTTGCATTTATAGTGGAAAATGCAAAACTTCATCAATACCCGGTTATTAGAATTATGCATGGAAAAGGTAGAGGGATATTACGAGTAGCGATACATGAATTATTAAAAGCATATAAAGAACAAAATTTAATCAAGGGTTATGAGTATGCCCAAGATAATAAAGGTGGATATGGAGTTACAATTGTCCATCTTTAGAAGATGCAATGCATCTTTTTTTATTTATTATATTAAGTAATACATTAAATTAACAATATTAGCTATAATTATTAAATGAGTGAATCTTTTTCTAAAATTTACATATATTATTAAGTGCATAAAATTGGCATGAATAAACGATAATGAATATAATAAAAACTACAAAAATTTGTTGCATTATATTTCGTAATATTGTATAATATTAAAGTTGACTAGCGTAGAAGTGGGAGGTTGCTGACACACCCGGCCGCTTTGCCATGGCAAGATGAGTCAGGATAAATTTCCATGGAGCAGTCTATTGCGAAATAGACGGAAGGAGGAATGAAATAATGGCAAATCAGAAAATAAGAATTCGCTTAAAAGCGTACGACCACAGATTAATTGATCAATCAGCAAAGAAAATAGTTGATAGTGCAAAAAGGACGGGGGCAGATGTTTCTGGACCTATTCCATTACCAACAGAAAAACAAATTTATACGATTCTTAGAGCCGTTCACAAGTATAAGGATTCACGTGAACAATTCGAAATGCGTACTCATAAACGCTTGATTGATATTGTTAATCCAACACCACAAACGATTGATGCTTTAATGCATTTGGAATTACCTTCTGGTGTTGATGTTGAAATTAAATTATAATTTTTAGGAGGTGTAACTCATGACCAAAGGAATCTTAGGTAGAAAAATTGGTATGACATCAATATTTGATGACGATGGATTTTTAATTCCTGTAACAGTAGTACAAGTTATCCCTAATATTGTATTACAAAAGAAGACTGAAAAAAATGACGGATATGATGCTGTTCAATTAGGTGTAGAAGACCTAAGGCCTGTGTTAGCAAACAAACCTAAAACAGGACATGCTGCTAAAGCAGAAACAGCACCTAAGCGCTTCGTTAAAGAAATTCGTAGTCCAGAAATGATGAACTATGAAGTTGGTCAAGAGGTAAAAGTTGACATATTCTCTACAGGAGAATTTGTAGATGTAACTGGTACTTCGAAAGGTAAGGGATTTACAGGGCCTATTAAGCGTCATAATCAGCATCGTGGACCAATGACGCATGGATCAGGTTATCATCGTGGCCCAGGCTCAATGGGAAGTATTGATGCTGCCAAAGTATTCAAGGGTAAGAAATTAGCAGGACATAAAGGTAGTGAAACTGTAACAATTCAAAATTTACAAGTAGCTAAAGTCGACGTGGAAAAGAATGTTATCCTTATTAAAGGTAATGTCCCTGGTGCTAAAAAATCTTTTGTTGTTATTAGAGAAGCTGTTAAAAAAGCAGCAAAATAATAGTTGTATTTAAGAAAGGAGGACCACGTAATGCCAAATGTTACATTATATAATCAAAGTGGCACTAAAGTTGGAGAAATTCAATTAGCTGATTCAGTTTTCGGAATTGAACCAAATGAACATGTGCTTCATACGGCTGTAATTAAGCAAAGAGCTTCCTTGCGTCAAGGAACACATAAAGTAAAAACACGTACAGAAGTACGTGGTGGTGGCAGAAAACCATACTCACAAAAAGGTACAGGTCGTGCAAGACAAGGTTCAATTAGAGCACCTCAATGGCGTGGAGGTGGAGTTGTATTTGGTCCAACCCCAAGAACTTATACTTATAAATTAAATCGAAAGGTACGTAGATTAGCTTTAAAATCAGCTTTATCTCAAAAAGTACTGGAAAATAATATTGTTGTTTTGGATGCTTTAAATATTGAAACGCCTAAAACAAAAGTTATGCTAAATGTTTTAGAAGCTTTAAATATTGATACAAAAGTATTAGTGGTTTTAGCAGAAGATGATAATAATGTTATGCTATCAGGAAGAAATATTCCGGGAGTTTTAACTATTAACGCAAATAGTGTTAATGTGTTGGATTTATTAAATTTTAATAAAATTTTAATTACACAAGATGCTGTAAAAAAAATTGAGGAGGTGCTTGGATAATGAGAGATCCTAAAGATATTATTAAGCGCCCAATTATAACGGAGAAAACTTCTGATTTAATGGCAAGTGAAAATAAATATACATTTGCTGTAGATAGAAGAGCTAATAAAATTGAAATTAAGAATGCTGTTAAAGAATTATTCAATGTTGAAGTAGAAAAAGTAAACATTATGAATGTTCGACCTAAAAGACGTCGTGTTGGACGTTATGAGGGAAAGAAGCCAGGGTATAAGAAAGCAATTGTTAAATTAGTGCCTGGAAATACGATCGAATTATTCGAAGTATAATGATAAGATGTATATCTAACATTATAAGAAAAGGAGGAAAGTTAGATGCCAATTAAAGTATATAAACCAACAACTAATGCTCGGCGTAATATGTCGGTAATTGATTTTAAAAAAGAAATTACGACTGATAAACCAGAAAAAACGTTGTTGGCTCCATTAAGTAAAAAAGCAGGTCGAAATAATCAAGGTAAAATTACTGTACGTCATCAAGGTGGCGGACATAAACGTAAATACCGTATGATAGATTTTAAGCGTAATAAAGATAATATTGTAGGTCGTGTTGCTACAATTGAATATGATCCTAATCGTTCATCAAATATTGCATTAATTAATTATGCTGACGGTGAAAAGAGATATATTTTAGCTCCAAAAGGATTAACAGTTGGTATGGAAATTATTTCCGGTACAAATGTTGACATTAAAGTTGGTAATTGTATGCCACTACGTAATATCCCTGTAGGAACAATGATTCATAATGTAGAATTAAAACCTGGGAAAGGTGGTCAATTAATTCGTTCAGCGGGTACTTCAGCTCAAATATTGGGCCGTGAGGACCGTTATGTTTTAGTTCGGATGCCATCTGGCGAAGACAGAAAAATTTTAAGTACTTGCCGCGCTACTATCGGTGAGGTTGGAAATGAATCTCATAGTTTAGTTAGAATTGGTAAGGCTGGTCGTTCACGTTGGTTAGGTAAAAAACCAACAGTTAGAGGGTCAGTAATGAATCCAAATGACCATCCACACGGTGGCGGGGAAGGAAAACAACCTATCGGTTTAGTTTCTCCGATGACTCCATGGGGTAAACCTGCTCTTGGATTAAAAACACGTAATCGTAAGAAGGCTTCAAGTAAGTTAATAGTACGACGCAAATCAGATAAAAAATAATTAATTTAAGAGGCGAAAGGAGGAACTTTAATGGGACGTTCTCTTAAAAAAGGACCTTTTTGTGATGATCATTTAATGAAAAAGGTTGTTACACTTAATGAATCAGGTCAAAAGAAAGTCATTCAAACTTGGTCTAGACGTTCAACAATTTTTCCGCAATTTATTGGGCATACAATAGCCGTTCATGATGGACGTAAGCATGTGCCAGTTTATATAACTGAAGATATGGTAGGGCATAAATTAGGTGAATTTGCTCCTACGCGCACATATTATGGACATGATAAAGAAGATAAAAAGGCAAGAAAATAATTGAGAGGAGGTAAAAAGAATGGAAGCTAAAGCTATAGCAAAAACAATTCGAATCGCTCCTCGTAAAGTTCGTTTAGTAATAGATTTAATTCGAGGAAAAAAGGTAGGAGAGGCTTTTGCGATTTTAAAACATACTGAAAAAAGGTCAACTACACCGATTGAGAAGGTTTTAAAATCAGCAGTAGCAAATGCTGAACATAACTATAATATGGATACCAATAATCTATATATCAAGGAAGCATATGTTAATGCAGGGCCTACATTAAAACGTTTTCGTCCTCGTGCAAAAGGACGGGCAGGATTGATTAATAAAAGAACGTGCCACATCACAGTTGTTGTGGCAGAAAAATAATCAGAAAAGGAGGGACGAACAGTGGGTCAAAAAGTTAGTCCAATTGGTTTACGTATAGGTATCAATCGTGATTGGGAATCACGTTGGTATGCTGAAAAAGATTATGCAGATTTACTGCTTGAAGATATAAAAATTCGCGAGTACTTACAAGAGTACTATAAAAATGCTTCAGTATCTAAAATTGAAATTGAACGTTCTAAAAACCGGATAAAAATTACTATTTACACAGCCAAGCCAGGTATGGTTATAGGTCGTGAGGGTTCAGTTAAAGATGTTGCAGTTAAGGCATTAGAAAAAGTTACGAAAAAAACCATATTTATTAGTATTATTGAAATAAGAAGACCAGAATTAGATGCACAGTTAGTAGCTAAAAGCATTGCTGAACAATTAGAAAATCGTGCATCATTCCGAAGGGCACAAAAAAGTGCAATTTCACGTGTTTTAAGAGCTGGGGCTAAAGGTTGTAAAACATTAGTTTCAGGACGTTTAGGTGGAGCAGAAATGGCTCGTTCAGAAGGGTATAGTGAAGGAAATGTGCCTTTACATACGTTACGTGCTGAAATTGATTATGCTTCTGCAGAAGCATTAACTACCTATGGTAAATTAGGAGTTAAGGTTTGGATTTATAAAGGCGAAATTCTTCCTGGAAAAACTGTTGAGGAAGCTGAAAAAGCAAGAAATCAAAGAGCTCCAAGATATGATAATAAAAAAGATAATAAAGATAGAGGTGGACGTAAACCACGCTCTAGAAGAAATTATAATAATAAGAAGGAGGGAAAATAAACTATGTTAATGCCGAAACGTACAAAATTCCGCCGTCCACATCGTGTTAAATACGAAGGTAAAGCAACTTCTGGTACAACTGTAGCATTTGGTCAATATGGTTTACAAGCTGCAACTGGTGCTTGGATTTCAAGTCGTCAGATTGAAGCTGCGCGTGTAGCGATGACTCGCTATATGAAACGTGATGGTAAGGTTTGGATTCGAATTTTCCCTCATTTAGCTAAAACTAAGAAGCCGTTAGAGGTTAGAATGGGTTCTGGTAAAGGAGCACCTGAAGATTGGGTAGCTGTTGTACAAGAAGGAAGAATTATGTTTGAAGTAGCAGGTGTTAGTGAGACTATTGCACGTGAAGCTTTACGACTTGCATCTCATAAATTACCTGTTAAAACAAAATTCATAATCCGTGAAAATGGTGGTGATCGTCATGAAAGCTAATGAGATCAGAAATTACTCAACTAACGATTTAAATGTTAAAATCGATGAATTAAAAGGTGAATTATTTAACTTAAGATTTCAATTAGCAACAGGGCAATTAGAAAATACTGCTCGCATAAAACAAGTTAAAAAAGACATCGCACGAATGAAAACAGTCATTCGTGAAAGAGAACTTAATAATTAGCTGAGAGGAGGTTATATTCATGGAAAATAACCATAAAACACGTAGACAATTAGTAGGTACAGTTGTTTCAGACAAAGGCGATAAGACAATTTCTGTTCTTGTTGAAACATATAAAAAACATCCTCTTTATCATAAACGTGTAAAAAATTCAAAAAAATATGCTGCTCATGATGATAATAATTCTGCTGAAATGGGTGACAAGGTTCGGATTGAAGAAACACGCCCATTATCTAAAACAAAGCATTACCGTTTAGTAGAAATTATTGAAAAAGCTGTAAAGATTTAATTAGTATAGATTTTGGAAAACTGAAAGGAGGTCCAAATCATGATTCAACAAGAAACACGCTTAGGTGTTGCTGACAACACGGGTGCACGCGAAATTTTAGTAATTAGAGTTGTGGGTGGATCAAGACGTAAATTTGGAAATATTGGTGATGTTGTCATCGCAACTGTTAAAGAAGCTATACCAGGCGGTGTAGTAAAAAAAGGTGAACTTGTTAAAGCCGTAATCGTAAGAACAAAATATGGAGTTAGAAGACCTAATGGAACCTTTATCAAATTTGATGATAATGCTGCTGTAATTATTCGTGATGATAAATCGCCTAGAGGTACTCGTATTTTTGGACCTGTAGCGAGAGAATTACGTGATCATGATTTTATGCGTATTGTTTCTCTAGCTCCAGAAGTTTTGTAATTTTAGAGAATACCTTAAACTAGGAGGTGCAATCAGAATGCATATTAAAAAAGGAGATTTAGTTCAAGTTATCGCAGGGAGAGGAAGCTCAGCTGCGGATGTGACTAAACGACAAGGTAAAGTATTACGAGTATTGCCTAAAGATAATAAGGTTATTATTGAAGGCATTAACATCGTTAAAAAACATATGAAACCTAATCAAGCTAACCAACAAGGTGGAATAGTTGAATTTGAGGCTCCAATTCATGCTTCTAATGTACAAATCGTTGACCCGGTTACTAAAAAACCAGTTCGAGTTGGACATAAATTTGTTGAAAATAAAGCAGGAAAATTGGTAAAAGTTCGTTATACTGTTGGCCGCAATGCATCAGGTGAAATATTGGATAATCCAAATCAAGATAATTTTAGAATGTAACTACTTTGAAGGGAGGTTCGACCCAGATGAATCGTTTACTAGAAAAATATAGAAATGATGTTATACCTGCATTATCTAAAAGGTTTAACTATAAATCAGTAATGGAAGCACCTAGATTAGAAAAGATCGTTGTTAACATGGGTGTTGGTGATGCAATAGCAAATTCAAAAGTGTTAGATGATGCTGTTAATGAATTAATGATAATTACTGGACAAAAGCCGGTAATAACTAAAGCAAAAAAATCAGTTGCGAGTTTTAAAGTGCGTGAAGGAATGCCAATTGGATGTAAGGTTACTTTACGTGGAACCCGCATGTATGATTTCTTAGATAAATTAATATCAATTTCATTACCACGTGTTCGTGATTTTAATGGAATATCGAAAACTGCTTTTGATGGACGTGGGAATTATACATTAGGTATTAAAGAGCAATTAATATTCCCTGAAATTAACTACGATAAAGTAAATAAGGTTCGTGGAATGGACATTGTTATAGTTACAACTGCTAACACTGATGAGGAATGCCGCGAATTATTAGCAGAGCTCGGTATGCCATTTAAAAAGTAAAAAGGAGGCGTAGGTAATGGCTAAAACATCTTTAATTAATAAAGCACACCGAAAACAGAAATTCTCCGTGCGTGAATATACGCGTTGTGAAAGATGTGGACGTCCACATTCAGTTATGCGTAAATTTAAATTATGCCGTATTTGTTTCCGTGATTTAGCTTATAAAGGACAAATTCCTGGTGTTAAAAAATCAAGTTGGTAATCTTAAAAATAAATTCTCATTTAATGGGAAGGAGGACATAAAAAATGGTTATGACAGATCCTATTGCGGATATGTTGACACGTATCAGAAATGCAAGTCAAATGCGTCATGAAGTTGTAGAAATGCCTGCTTCGAGAATAAAACTACAGATTTTAGAAGTATTAAAGCATGAAGGTTATATCAATGACGTTGAATATATTGAAGATAATAAACAAGGAATTTTACGTATTTATTTAAAATATGTTAAAAACGAAAGAGTAATAAAAGGTTTAAAACGTATTTCAAAACCAGGTTTACGTGTTTATGCAAAAACAACCGAACTTCCTAAAGTCCTTAATGGTTTAGGTATTGCAGTGATATCTACTTCGGAAGGTATTATGACAGATAGAGAAGCACGTCAAAAACAAGTTGGTGGCGAAGTATTAGCATACATATGGTAATAAATAAATAATCGGACAGGAGGTGCATTGTGCAATGTCTCGTATTGGAAAAAAACCGATCATTGTCCCAAATGATGTGGATGTAAAAATAGATGATACAAATCATATATCTGTTAAGGGACCAATTGGGGAATTGTCATTTCAATTTAGTGAAAAAATTAAAATAGACAAAAAGGATAATGAAATCACTATTTCTCGTAATTCAGACGTAAAAGAATTAAGATCATTACATGGTACTACAAGAGCAATCATTAGTAATATGATTGAAGGAGTAACAAAAGGATTTACTAAGGAATTAGAAATCAAAGGTGTTGGGTACCGTGCAACTTTAAAAGGCGACATACTAAATCTTGCTTTAGGTAAGTCACATCCAGAGGATGTACAAATTCCACAAGGTTTAACAATAGAAGTACCAAAAAATAATATTATAATTGTAAAAGGTTGCGATAAACAATTAGTTGGTGAATTCGCAGCAAATATTCGTAAATTACGTGCTCCAGAACCTTATTTAGGTAAAGGTATACGTTATAAAAACGAATATGTCAAAATTAAAGAAGGAAAAACTGCTAAATAAAAGTAAGAAAGGAGTGGCTTAGATTATGATTAATAAACCATCTCGTAATGAACTCCGCAAGAAAAGACATTTGCGTATTCGTAAAAAAATCTCTGGTACTCAAGACGTACCGCGTCTGAATGTATTTCGTTCAGCTAAACATATAGAAGTTCAATTAATCGATGATGTAAATCAAAATACACTAGTAAGTGCATCGACAAAAGAAAAAGAATTAAATATTCAAAGTGGTGGAAATATCGAAGCTGCTAAAAGTATTGGCAAAATAATTGCAGAAAGAGCACAAGCAAAAGGTTTAAAAAAGGTTGTTTTTGATCGTGGTGGCTACTTATTCCATGGGCGAGTAAAAGCAATTGCTGAAGCTGCTCGAGAAGCAGGACTTGAATTTTAATAAAAGGAGGGAAAGCCGATGCGTCAATATATCGACCCAAGCAACATGCAATTAGAAGAACGTGTTGTGTCAATCAATCGTGTTACCAAAGTAGTAAAGGGTGGACGTCGTATGCGTTTTGCTGCTTTAGCTGTTGTTGGTGACAAAAATGGTCATGTTGGATTTGGTACAGGAAAAGCTAATGAAGTTCCAGATTCTATTAAAAAAGCAATTGAAGATGCAAAAAAGAATTTATTTAAAGTGCCTATCATTAATACTACAATCCCTCATGAAATCATAGGTATTTATGGTTCAGGTGAAGTTCTATTAAAACCTGCAGGACCTGGTACAGGGGTAATTGCTGGTGGAGCAGTTCGTGCTGTATTAGAGTTAGCAGGGATTAAGGATATATTATCAAAATGTTTAGGTTCACGCACTTCAATTAATGTAGTTCGTGCAACTGTAGAAGGTTTGAAACGTTTACGCACTGTTGAAGAAGTTGCTGCGTTAAGAGGGAAAACCGTACAAGAAATTTTAGGATAAGGAGGGAAACTCCAATGGCTAAAAATTTAAGAATTACTTTAGTAAAAAGTTTAATTGGAGCAAAACCTGAAATAAGAAAAAATGCTGAGTCTTTAGGACTTGCTAAAGTGAATAGTTCAGTCGTTAAAGAAGATACTCCGACAATTAGAGGAATGATTAATAGAATTTCGACTTTAGTTAAAGTAGAAGAAATATAATAAGGAGGTGTCTCGCTGTGAAATTACATCGATTAGGTTATGATGAAAATGGTGAAAAAATCATTTTTCGCAAAACTGCAAAACGTGTTGGACGTGGAACCGGATCTGGTTTAGGTAAAACTGCTGGAAAAGGCCACAAAGGTCAAAAATCACGTTCTGGCGGTGGCGTTCGTCCTGGTTTTGAAGGAGGACAAACAGCTTTATTTAGACGTTTACCAAAACGTGGTTTTACTAATTTTACGAAAAAAGAATTTGTCTTAATTAGTTTAAATTTACTTGATACATTTACAGAAGATTCTGTTGTTACTCCAGAATTTTTAAATGAAAATAAAATTATTACCAATGCTCAATTGGCAAAAGTTCAAAAAGGGAAATTAGGCATTAAAGTTTTAGGAAATGGTGAACTTTCCAAAAAACTAACAGTAAAAGCTACTAAATTTACTGCTTCTGCTGTTGAAAAAATTAACGCCATTGGTGGAAATGTTGAGGTGATTTAATGTGTTAAATGCATTAGTCCAAGCTCTAAAGAATAAGGAACTTAGAAAACGGATATATTTTACATTATTTGCTTTTGTTATTTTTAAATTAATGACTTATATACCAGTTCCTCTAACTGATCCAAGAGTTTTACAAAGATTAGAGTCCACTAGTTTATTAGGATTTGCTGATGCTTTATCAGGAGGAGCACTAAAACGTTTCTCGATAATTGCATTAGGTGTTAGTCCATATATTACAGCATCGATTGTTGTTCAATTATTGCAAATGGATATTATTCCTATTTTCTCAGAGTGGTCCAAAGAAGGAGAAACCGGAAGACATAAGCTTAACCAAGTTACACGTTATGCTGCATTAGGTTTAGCTTTTATTCAGGCCTTAGCTATGGCTATTGGTTTCGATAAATTATACGGTGGAGCCTTGTTAGATATTCCAAATAATCAATCACCGACCGCAATACATTTTGTCTATATCGCAATAGTTATGACAGCAGGAACAGGTGCAACATTATGGTTAGCCGATCAAATTACTGCTAAAGGTATCGGAAATGGTACGTCAATGATCATTATGGCTGGGATTGTATCAAGTTTCCCTTACATGATAAATGATTTACTGAAAAAGTATGTTGTTGGGTTAAACCCTGCTACTAATCAGTATAACCAAAAATTTAAAGACTGGATAATGTTTTCAGATGTAAAGCAATTATTAATTTTCCTATTGGTAATTATCATTTTAATATTAATTATTGTCGCGATAATTTACATGCAAAATGCTACTCGTAAAATACCAATTCAGTATGCAAACCGTGCAAACGCTGCTACTTTAAGAGGTAAGAAAGATTCTAATTTACCAATTAAATTGAATCCTTCAGGAGTTATACCTGTCATTTTTGCATCATCGTTACTTAGTTTACCGATTACCATTGCTTCATTTTTAGCTGATGATAATCCAGTAAAAAGATATTTATATTTGTTTTTTGATTATAATCAATCAATTGGTTTTACCTTATATATACTGCTTATTTTCTTATTTTCATTCTTTTATGCTTTTATTCAGGTCAGTCCAGAAAAAATTGCTGAGAATTTAAGAAAGCAAGGCTCATATATTCCTGGGGTAAGACCTGGTAAAGAAACAGAAAACTATGTTTCAGGAATATTATTAAGGACAACAGTTATTGGATCAACATATTTAGTTATTGTCGCAATTTTACCAATTCTATTTACGATGTTGACTAATATACCACGGTCTGTTCAAATTGGTGGTACTAGTTTATTAATCGTTGTAGGTGTTGCGCAAGAATTATTTAATCAAATTGAAACAAAAACCAAATCCCAAAAATATAGTGGATTTATTAAATAAAAAAGAGATGAATTGATATGAAATTGTTAATTATGGGCCCTCCTGGGGCTGGAAAAGGAACACAAGCAGACAAAATCGTTGCTAAGTTTAACATAGTCCACATCTCTACTGGGGATATGTTTAGACAAGCAATTAAATCGGGAACTGCTTTAGGAAAAGAAGCCAAGGAATATTTAGACCAAGGTTTACTTGTTCCGGATGAAGTAACAAATGGTATTGTACGTGAACGTCTAGTAAAATCTGATTGTGAAAATGGTTTTTTACTTGATGGATACCCACGGACAGTAGCACAAGCAGTCAGTTTAGATGAGATGTTATTTGATTTAAATATGCATATAGATGCAGTGTTGAATATAGTTGTTAGTCATTCGTTGTTATTAGATCGATTAACTGGAAGGCGTATATGTAAAGAGTGTGGTACAACATATCATAAAACATTTAATCCTACAAAGGAATTTGATGTTTGTGATCGCTGTGGTGGTAAGTTATATCAAAGAAAGGACGACAATATTGAGACAGTCGAAAGTCGTCTTAGAGTATATAATAATCAAACGAAACCGTTATTAGATTATTATAAAGCTAAAGGGAATTTATTTAATATAAATGGTGAACAAGATATCGATAAGGTGTTTGCTGAGATAAAAACTACTCTTGGGGGCTTGAAATAATGATTATATGCAAAACTCAAAGAGAAATTGATATTATGCGCGAGGCTGGTAAAATAGTAGCCTTAACTCATAAAGAGTTACAAAAACATATACAACCGGGAATTACGACTTTAGAACTCGATAAAATTGCTGAGGAAGTTATTCTTTCATATAATGCAATTCCAAGTTTTAAAGGTTATAATGGTTTTCCTTGTAGTATTTGTGCTTCAGTAAATGAAGAAGTTGTGCATGGTATTCCTAACTCAAGAGTATTAAAAAATGGTGACATTATTTCAATTGATATCGGTGCTAAATATAATGGTTATCATGGTGACTCTGCATGGAGTTATCCAGTTGGTGAAATATCAGAAGCAACATTAAAATTATTGACTGTTACAGAAAAGTCATTGTATGAAGGCTTAAATAAAGCCAAACCAGGTAACAGATTACTAGATATATCTCATGCTATTCAAACTTATGTCGAAAGTAATGGATATTCAATTGTTGAAGAATATGTTGGACATGGAATAGGACAAAATTTACATGAAGATCCACCAGTTCCAAATTACGGACAACCGAATCGTGGACCATTATTGAAAAAAGGTATGACATTTGCCATTGAACCTATGGTTAATCAAGGTAAGAGGTTTGTTAGAACCTTGCCAAATAATTGGACCGTAGTTACAGCTGATAAAAAAACAAGTGCTCATTTTGAGCATACGATTGTTATTACTAGTGATGGATACGAAATTTTAACACAGATTTAATGTGTTTAAAAGGAGGATTAAAACTATGTCTAAACAAGATGTTATTGAAGTAGAAGCTGTTGTGGTTGAGACATTACCTAACGCTATGTTCAAGGTTGAACTAGATAATGGTCATAAAATTTTGGCGCACGTTTCTGGTAAAATCCGTATGAATTACATACGCATTTTACCAGGTGATAAAGTGACAGTAGAATTGTCACCGTATGATTTAACACGTGGCCGTATAACTTATAGACATAAATAGCGATGAGCGAGAAGGAGGTTTTAAACAATGAAAGTTAGACCATCTGTAAAACCTATTTGTGATAAATGTAAAGTTATTCGCCGCAAAGGTAAAGTTATGGTTATATGCGAAAACCCAAAGCATAAACAAAAACAAGGATAATAGGAGGTGCATATATAATGGCACGTATTGCAGGTGTAGATATCCCACGTGAAAAACGAATTGTAGTATCACTCACATATATTTTTGGAATTGGGAGATCAAGAGCCGAAAAAATATTAAAAGATGCCAACGTATCTGTAGATACACGCGTACGCGATTTAACTGAAGAAGAATTAAATCGTATTCGTCGTGAGGTTGAAAAATATAGATTAGAAGGCGATTTACGCCGTGAAGTTTCGTTAAATATTAAACGTTTAATGGAAATTGGTAGTTATAGAGGACTACGCCATCGTAAGTCGCTACCAGTACGGGGACAAAGAAGTAAGACAAATGCTCGAACTAGAAAAGGTCCAGCTCGTACTGTTGCTAATAAGAAAAAAGTTACAAAGTAAAATAGCGAAGGAGGTTTAAAAATGGCTAAACAAGTACGTAAACGTCGTGTGAAAAAAAATATTCCCGTAGGGATTGCTCATATTCATTCGACTTATAATAATACAATTGTAACCCTTACAGATGAACAAGGTAATGCTATTGCATGGAGCAGTGCTGGTGCATTAGGGTATAAAGGGTCTCGTAAATCTACTCCATTCGCTGCTCAAATGACTTCTGAAGCTGCTGCAAAGGCGGCAATGGAACAAGGGATGCAAAGGGTTGAAGTATCTGTTAAAGGTCCAGGACCTGGACGTGAAGCTGCTATTAGAGCTTTACAAGCAGCAGGTTTAGATATTACATCAATTAAAGATGAAACTCCTGTTCCTCATAACGGATGTCGTCCTCCAAAACGTCCTCGTGGATAATCAATTTTAGGAAATTTTGATAGAAAATCATGGGGAAAATTAATAAAGGAGGGCTAATGCTATTATGTTAAAATTTGAAAAACCGAATGTGAGAATCGAAGAATATGTCAGAGATAGGTATTATGGTAAATTCATAATTGAACCATTAGAAAGAGGTTTTGGAATTACACTAGGTAATTCATTAAGAAGAATCCTTTTATCTTCATTACCTGGTGCAGCAGTTACAAACATCAAAATAGAAGGTGCACTACATGAATTTACTGCTATTTCAGGGATTGTCGAGGATGTCACTGCCATTATTTTGAATTTAAAGAAGTTGATTCTACATATAGATTCTGATGATATTAATGTAGAAAAAGTTTTAGAAATCCATAAAAATGGTGAAGGTGTTGTGACAGCAGCAGATATTGAACATGATGAACAAATCACAATTTTTAATCCAAAATTACATATTGCAACTTTAGCTAAAGGTGGAAAATTAGATATGGTTTTGACTGCCCGAAGAGGTAGCGGTTATGTAAGTGCGGATGAAAATAAGAAGTTCAACAAAGAAATCGGACAAATTGCTATTGATTCTATATACACACCGATCGAAAGAGTTCAGTATGAAGTTGAAAAAACACGTGTTGGTCAGAATGCCGATTATGATAAATTGATAATTGAAATACATACTAATGGTAGCATAGAGCCACAAGAAGCAATCGCTTTATCATCAAAAATCTTAATTGAACACTTAGAAGTGTTTGTTGAATTAAATGATCGTGCAAAGATGGCTGAATTCATGATTGAAAGTGAAGAAGACAGCAAAAATAAAATTTTAGAAATGAGCATTGAAGATTTAGATTTATCAGTTCGCTCATATAATTGCTTAAAACGTGCTGGTATTAATACCGTTCAAGAGTTAGCAAATCAAACAGAAGAAGATATGATGAAGGTACGTAACTTAGGTCGTAAGTCATTAAAAGAAGTTAAAGACAAGTTAAATGAATTAGGACTTTCATTACGTCGTAATTAATCATTTCCGAATTTCACATTAATTATGAAAGGAGGACCAGAGTACGATGGCTAAAGGATATCGTAAATTAGGTCGAAGAAGTGATCATCGTAAACATATGTTACGCAACTTAGTGACTGATTTAATCGTTCATGAGCGAATTACCACAACTGAAACTCGTGCTAAGGAAGTTCGTTCAATTGCTGAAAAAATGATTACTTTAGGAAAACGTGGAGATTTACATGCGCGTCGCCAAGTAGCAGCATATGTTCGTAATGTAGAAGCTAATGAAAATCAGAATGCAATTCAAAAATTATTTTCAGATTTAGCACCTCGCTTTGAAAAACGCGAGGGTGGTTATACAAGAATAATGAAGGTAGGACAACGTCAAGGTGATGCTGCTCCTATGGTAATTTTAGAATTTGTTGATTAATAAAAATGGGGACTAGTGAAATATCACTTGTCCCTTGTTTATTGTTTACATAAGAATAGGACAACGATTTTTATGTAGTCAAAATAATTTTTGTTGTTTATAAAGCTAAATATTGCTATAATGTAGATGTTTAAAATAAGTGGTGGTGTATTCATGAAAAAAGGCGACATTTTAATTTTTGTTATTGTTATCGTGATAATGGCAATATTAGGTATAGGATATTATATTTATATCAACTCTATTGGTAGTGAGCGTTATGTTAACATCTATGTCGATGGAGAATTATATGATTCAGTTAAGTTAGTTGATGATGTTGATAGATTAATAGTTGTTGATAATGAATATGGGAGAAATGATATTCGCATATATAATAATGGTTTTCAAGTAATATATGCTGATTGTAAACATCAAGTTGACGTAAGGCGAGGTTTTGTTAATATGCCAGGGTTTGCAGTTATTTGTTTACCCCATCATTTAAAAATCGTTATTGAAGGTAATACATCATCGGAAATAGATGATGTTTCATCCTAGGAGGTTTATATGTTACCAGTAATTAAAATTGAGGACTTATATTATAGTTATGATAATAAAAATTTAGCGATTAATAATTTATCACTTGAAATATATGAGAAGGAATGGGTATGTATTCTGGGTCATAATGGTTCCGGAAAATCGACGCTTTCTAAACTAATAATTGGACTTCTTGTGCCCTTAAAAGGCAGTATCGATGTAAATGGTAAAATTTTAAGTGAAGAAACGGTATATGACATTAGAAAAGAAGTAGGAATTGTGTTTCAAAATCCAGATAATCAGTTTGTAGGCACAACTGTATTAGATGATATTGTATTTGGGATGGAGAATCAACAAATTGAACGTGAAGAAATGAAACGCCGTGTTAAGATATTCATTAATAAAGTTAAAATGAATGATTTTTTATTATCTGAACCACATATGTTGTCTGGTGGTCAAAAACAAAGGGTAGCGATCGCAGGAGCATTAGCACTTAATTCGCAAATCTTGATTTTTGATGAATCTACTTCTATGCTTGATCCTCAAGGAAGAGAGAATATTACCTCATTAATCAAGGAATTAAAAACGGATGGCGATAAGACAATTATTTCAATAACACATGATATAAATGAAGCAATGTTAGCTGATAGAGTTATATTAATGAAAGAAGGAAAAGTAGTTTCATCAGGAAAGCCTGATGAAATCTTACAAGATGAACCCCTTCTTAAGGATTGTGGTTTAGATGTTCCGTTTACGGTTAAGTTATCTCAAAAATTAAAAGCATATAATTTGCTTGACAAATTATATGTTAAACAGGAAGATCTGGTGAATTCATTATGGGTATTAAATTCGAAAAAGTAAATTTTCGCTATGCTGAAGGTTCTTCTAGAGAAACTACTGCTCTAATAGATATTGATTTAAATATAGAACTTGGTGATTATATCGCTGTTGTTGGTCATACAGGTTCGGGAAAATCAACCTTAATTCAACATATGAATGCCTTAATCCAACCTAATAGTGGTGTAGTTCATATTTTTGATAAAATGATTATTGGCGGTAAAAAGAATCGTAATATAAATTCAGTACGAAAACGGGTAGGATTAGTGTTTCAGTTTCCAGAATATCAATTATTTGAGGAAACTGTTGAAAAGGATATTATGTTTGGACCGATGAACTTTGGAGCTTCTAAAAAGGAAGCATCTGATAAAGCTAAAGAAGTTATTAAATTAGTAGGATTAGATGATAGTTTTCTCGAACGCTCACCCTTAAACTTAAGTGGCGGTCAAATGCGAAGGGTGGCTATTGCAGGTATCCTAGCAATGGATCCAGAGGTATTAGTATTAGATGAACCAACTGCTGGCCTTGATCCACTTGGTCAAAAAGAAATGATGGCAATGTTTCATAATCTTTATCTTAATCATCATAAAACAATCGTATTAATTACCCATGATATGAACTATGTTGCCCAATATGCCAAAAGGGTTATTGTTTTAAGTGAAGGAAAATTAGTCTATGACGGTAAACCAAGGGAGTTATTTGCGAAAAGTGAATTAATTAAAGAGTTTCAATTAGATTTACCTGAAATAACAAAATTAATCATAGATATTGAAGCTAAATGTAATATTCAACTTAATAAAAATATTTATGATATTGACACGCTGGCATTAGCTATTTGTGATAAATTAGGTGGTGATAGTAATGCTAGATAATATTAAATTAGGACAATATTTACATGGAGATTCTTGGTATTATCGCTTAGATCCACGGGCTAAGCTCGTTATGACAACTTTTTTTGTAGTGATAATTTTTATGGCTAATAATTGGATTACGTATTTGGGTGCAACAATCTTTACTTTACTAATAATTTTTACCAGTGGTGTTTCACTTAAATTCTTTTACCGGAGTATTAGACCAATATTCTTTTTAATTATGTTAACCTTTGTTTTAAATTTAATCTTATATCGTACTGGTGAACATTTTCCACCGTTAACGATTAATATTAGTAAGGTACTAGTAACAGGGTATGGCATTTTTATCATATTACTAATTTTTTTACGAATTTTTAAAGTGATTGATAAATATATTTCCGGGAAAATCTTTAAAATTTCGCTATTAATAATTATCATAATTAATGTTGTTATTGCATATTTATTCAAAAATGAACAATTTATTTGGTCGTTTAATTGGATAATATATAAGGGAGCGGTAATAAATGGTGGTTTTGTAATATTGCGTTTAGTACTAATTATTTCTTTTTCATCCTTATTAACATTTACTACCAAACCAACTGAATTAACGCTTGCGATTGAACATGTTTTAGCACCTTTAAAAATAATTAAATTTCCAGTATCCGAGCTAGCATTAATGATAAGTATTGCTTTACGCTTTATTCCCACTTTACTAGAAGAAACACAGAAGATACTTAAAGCACAAACATCTCGGGGTGCGGATTTAACTGAAGGTAATCTTAAGGAGAAAGTAATACAAATAATATCATTACTGATTCCAATGTTTATTATCTCATTTAAAAGGGCTGAGGATTTAGCAAATGCGATGGAAGCGAGAGGTTACGTTCCAGGTAAAAAAAGAACTAGTTATCGGATTTTGAAATGGAGATTAAGAGATACACTATATGTAACAAGTTTTGTTTTACTTACAGTTTATTTTATTTATTTTCGATATCTATGGAAGTGATATTATGTCTGTCCGGATAAAATGTATTGTTTCTTATGACGGTTCGAAGTTTTCTGGTTTTCAAAGACAAATAAAGGTCAGGACCGTCCAGGGAGAAATAGAAAAAGCTTTAAAATTAATTCATAAATATCCAATTACAATCCATGCTTCAGGAAGAACTGATAGTAATGTCCATGCATTAGGTCAAGTATTTCATTTTGATTCTAATCTAGATATTAAAACATTTAATTGGAAAAGAGCGATTAATTCAATACTACCTGATGATATTTATATTAAAGATGTAGAGATAGTTACTAATGATTTTCATGCTCGTTTTAGTGTAAAATGTAAAGAATACCGTTATTATATTTCACTAGATGAATATAATCCTCTTAAATATCATTATACTTGTTTTATTAAACGAGATTTAAATATTGATAAAATGGAACAGGGTTTAGATTTATTTGAAGGGACTCATGATTTTACCAGTTTTTCTTCAGGACAGTATAAGAATAAAGTGAGAACGATTTATGAAGCATCCTTAAGGAGAAATAAAAATAATTTAGAATTTATTTTTGTTGGTAATGGTTTCTTAAGATACCAGGTTAGAATTATGATGGGAACACTTATAGAAATTGGGTTAGGGAAAAAGGACGAGGCTACAATCGATTACTTATTTAACAATCATGATCGGTCTAAGGCAAGGTATACTGCTCCTCCCCAAGGCTTATATTTATATAAGGTGGAATATTAATATTATGGAAAGTAAAGGTTAGGTGATAAGGTGCTTTTTTATAACGGAAAAATATTTACAGGGTATAAAAATAATGAGTTTTTTGAAGCGATGTTAATTAGTGGTGACAAGATAGAAAAATTGGGGACTAATGAAGAAATACGAGCTTTAAAACAAGAACATATGAAGTGTATAGACCTAAAAGGAAAAGTTTTAATCCCAGGATTTAATGATAGTCATATGCATTTATATGGATTTGGTCAAACGTTACAAATCGTTGATTTAGTAAATGTTCAGTCAGTTGAAGAAGTGATAAGTCGAGGAAAAAAGTATATTAGTGATAATAATATTAAAAGTAATGTTTGGATAAGAGGTAGAGGTTGGAATCAAGATTATTTTACTGATAAAAAGTTTCCTACACGCGAAGACTTAGATAAGATATCAATTAACCATCCAATTATTTTTACACGAGCTTGTGGACATCTAGCTGTTGCTAACTCTAAAGCATTAGAAAATTGTAAAGTTGAAAATGTTGCTGGTGGTGAGTTTGACCTTGATAAAGGTATATTTAAGGAACACGCAATAAGTCTAATTACGGATAATATACCTAAACCAAGTGTTGCAGAGATTAAAAATACCTTAACAGAAGCAATGAAATATGCTAATAGTAAAGGCATAACATCAGTGCAAACGGATGATTTATCCCATGGTGGCGATTATAAGCTAATGCTTAAAGCGTATGAAGAATTAAATCACGAGAATAAGTTAACTTGTCGGGTTTATGAGCAATGTTTACTAGACCTAAAACAATTAAAAGCGTTTTATGACTTAGGTTACAAAACAGGAGTTGGGGATAAGTATTTTAAAATTGGACCGCTTAAAATACTTGTTGACGGTTCTCTTGGTGCAAGAACAGCAGCATTAAATAAACCTTATCACGATGATAATTCTACAAATGGTGTAATGTGTTACACCAATGAAGAACTTGATCATATTATCTCTTATGCAGATAAAATTGGCATGCAGATTGCGATTCATTGTATTGGTGATCGCGCGATGCAAATAGTTTTAGATTCTTATAAAAGGGTATTAAAGGCTTATGGAAATCTAAAGCGTCACGGAATTATTCATTGTCAAATTATGGACGCTGATTTATTAAGTCAATTTAAAAACTTAGATATTATTGCTTATATTCAACCAATCTTCTTACATTATGATTTACATATTGTTGAAAGTCGGGTTGGTAAAAAGCTCGCAAAAACATCATATGCTTTTAAATCGATGATTGATGAAGGAATCCATACTTCGCTTGGTACAGATTGTCCAGTTGAAGATTGTGATGTAATGGCTAATATTTACTGTGCTGTAAATAGAGTTGATTTAAAAGGAGAACCAGCTGGTGGTTATAATCCTAAAGAAAAATTAAGCGTTTATGAAGCATTATATCATTATACACAAGGAAGTGCATATGCTTCATTTGAGGAGCGTATTAAAGGTACGATTACAGAAGGAAAATTAGCAGACTTTGTTGTTATGGATAAGGATATTATGAATATGGACCCACTTGATATAAAAAATATTACAATATTAGCAACATATGTAGGTGGAAAATTGGTATATAAAAAATCTTGATTAAATCAAGATTTTTTTAATTAATATAACTATTAATTTCGGTAATTATCGTTTGGTTTTGCTCATTAAAGGCTTTGCTTTTATCGTAATTATCAATCTTGACAAATGAATAAAGCTCATTTTCTGAACTTAGATAGACTAAATATACTGCCCCTTCAGTTAATTGTTCTTTCTTATCTAAAACAGCACAGGCCCCATAACTATTGTGAAAGCTACTGGCAAATTGTGATGCAGAGATGTATTTATCGTCATCAAAATTTAAGGTTTTAAATTTATGAAGCACCGTGTAGGAATAATATAAAGTATTGGTATTTTTTTTGTCTGCTAATTTGAAGACACTAAACCTATCAGTTCTATTTAATTTATCTATCGATACTAAAATAACTTGTGAATCAGAAGTAGGATTTTCTAAGCTAGTTTTCATACCACCATCACCTACGCATGTAATCTTCATCGTTCTTAAGTAGGTAGAAGTGTAAATGTGTGTCGAAAAACTAAAAACAAAAATAGTAACTAATGTTAGGATAATTGTTGGTATTAATAATTTACGAGAAAGATAACTAGACTTCAACTTTAATAAACTTTCAATTATGAGAAATAAAGTAATAATGAGTAAGATAAATAAAATACACACAAAGAAAATTTTCATCTTATCCCCCTTAAAAGATATTGTTATTAACATATTATGAAAAATAATAAAAAAAGTCAACTATAAATTAAAATATTACAAAAAAATAAACAAATGTTCTATTTGGGTATTGTTTTTATTTCCTAACTTGCATATAATAATATTAGAACAAACATTCGATTGAAAGAAGTGGTAAAATTGTCTGATAATCGTCATATCTTATGTATTGATTTGCGAGGTTTTTATGCAAGTTGTGAATGTGTTATGCGGGGATTAGATCCGCTGGAAGCTAAACTAGCAGTAGTAGGTAATGTAGAACGAAGTGGTAGTATTGTATTGGCAATTTCACCAGGACTAAAAAAATTAGGTTTTAAAAATCGTTGCCGCTTTTATGAATTACCAAGGGATAAAGGGATTATATTTGCCCCTGCTAGAATGCGAGTATATTTAGAATACTCACAAAAAATTATTGAAATTTTTTTAAAATATGTACCAATTGAGGATTTGCATATTTATTCTGTCGATGAAAGCTTTTTAGATGTTACAGAATCAATGCATTTATTTGCAAGTAATAATAAGGAAATGGCTAGAGTAATTATGGAGGATATATATAATACTACGGGTTTGTTTTCTGCTTGTGGTATCGGGCCTAATATGTTATTAGCCAAATTGTCTCTTGATTTAGAAGCGAAGAAAAATCCTGATGGCATAGCTTATTGGAATTATAATGATGTGGAAAAGAAATTATGGCCAGTAATGCCTTTATCGAAGATGTGGGGTATTGGTGTGAATTTAGAGAAGAGTTTAAATTCCATGGGGATGTATAAGGTTGGTGACATCGCAAACTATGATTTAAAAAGATTAATAAATAAGTTTGGTGTAATAGGTGAGGAGCTTTATTATCATAGTCGTGGAATTGATAGAAGCAGAATGCAAAATCCTCATATAATAAGAGATCATAATTATGGAATTGGTCAAACACTATTTGAAGATTATTATGAAAATATAAAAATTGTTATGTTAGAACAATGCGAAGAATTAGGAATGCGGATTAGATTAAAAAAACAAATGGGTCGAACAATACATTTAAGTATTGGTTATTCTAAGGATGTGGGCGGGGGTGGCTTTTCACGCCAAATGACTCTTGATGAACCAACCAATCTAACTTCAGAAATATATGATGCATGTAAACAATTATTTAATACTTTTTATGATGGAAGGCCAATTAGAAAGATTACAATAAGTATTGGAAAGTTAACTGCTGATAGACCACTGCAGTTAGGACTTTTTGAAAAGCGAGATAAAATGCAAAGACTTGCCTATGCGATGGATGAAATTAGGGGTAAGTTTGGAAAAGGTAGTATTTTGCGAGGAGTATCGTATTTAGATAAGGCCACCTCGATAAGAAGAACTAAACTTATTGGTGGTCATTACGCAGAACTTGAATATCATGAAACAAAGGAGATGGTAAAGTGAAACAAAGGGGTATGGTTAAGTGGCAGCCATTTGCTTCCCTTCCAGAACAGGCAAATTATATTAACAAATTAATGTATGAAATGAATAGAATAGAGCGTCCGATACTGAGTGATGATCAGCTCAATGAATTAAACATTACTTTATATGAAAGTTATGAAAATAAAGAGATAATAAGTCTAGAATACTTTTATGATGGATATATTTATTTAGTTGAAGGTATTATTGTAAAGATTGATTCTGTCAAAAAAACACTAATTATTGAAAATAATAATAAGCGTGATAAATTTAGTATAGCTAGTATTGTTAATATTAAGCTTAAATAGAAGTATATTATTAGCAATATGTGGGAAAATACGATAGGATTAGATTAGCATGAGAGGTGTAAAGATGAATAATAATGATACTCGAAAAGTAGTTTTAGTGGGAGCAGGTTTAGTAGGAATGAGTTACGCCTATGCTTTAGTAAATCAAGGCGGTTGTGATGAACTTGTACTTATTGATTTAGACTATAATAAGGCAGAAGGAGAAGCTATGGATTTAAGCCATGGTTTAGCATATGCTCCGAAAGATATGAAAATATACGCAGGGGATTACAAGGATTGTCATAATGCTGGTTTGGTTGTAATCGCTGCAGGGGCAAATCAAAAAGATGGGGAGACAAGGTTAGATTTACTTAATAAAAATGCAAAAATAATTAAAAGCATTGTGGAAAAAATTATGAATAGTGGGTTTAAAGGAATATTATTAATGACAACTAATCCAGTGGATATTATGACCTATGTTGCTTATAAGTATTCAAAGTTACCACATCGACAGGTTTTTGGTTCGGGAACATCACTTGACTCAGCACGACTACGATATCTCTTGTCAAATTATCTCAATATTGATAGCAAAAATGTTCATGCATATATTGTTGGTGAACATGGGGATAGCGAATTTCCCCTCTGGAGCAATGCCAGTATTGGAATAAAACCCCTTTTAGATGTTATTAATGAACATAACGAATTTAATTTTGCTGATTTAGAGCATATTTATGTCGATGTTAGGGATGCTGCCTATAAAATAATTGAAAAGAAAAAATCGACATATTATGGAATTGGGATGGCCTTATGTCACATAACAAAAGCAATTTTTAATGATTCCAATAGTATTATTCCTGTCAGTGTTTATGTCGAAAATTATTATGGCGTCGACAAAATGTACATTGGTATGCCTGCTATTATAAATCGACAAGGAATTCGAGAAGTATTAAAAATACACATGAATAAAGTCGATCAAGATCGATTTAAAAATAGTGGAGATATTTTAAAGGAATTTATCAATAAAATGGACATTTAGTCCTTTTTTTTCGGTATTGATTTACTGCTTTTTTTTATTTCAACTATATGATAAAATGAATTTATGCCTAAAGTGAGGTGGAAGTATGGATACAGTACTTTTAGATAAATTAGTTGGATTAAGAGAAAGAATAAAAAACGAAGGTATTAAAAATAAATTAAAAAAGAAACAAAATCGGGCAACAGTATGTAATGATGATGTTCTCCATTCTATTGTAAGCTTAATGCCCGAAGTTGTTGATGATTTTAGAAAAATTCGTGGGGTTGGAGAAACTTTTGTGGAAAAATATGCCGTGAGATTCTTAAATGTTGTACAAGATCATCGATCCCGTTATGATTTACCTAATAAAAAGGAATTAGAGATAATTCAAAAGTTAAATAATAAATTAGTAAATATTAATCAAAAAAATCGGTTACTTTATACAAACAAACTAACTAAAAAGACAGCATTTGATTTAACGAGCTTAAGTAATGTTAAGCGGATATTAGATGCATTTTTAAGTGAAAGTAGTAAGCACTATGTGATCGCAAAGGTTAAATCTGATAAAGCAGAAGAAAATTATCAGTTGATAAAAGCATTGTTCCGTGAAGTAGAAACTGTCAAAATCGAAAAAGGTCAAGAAATATTATATTTAGGATATCCTTATGTAGAAGGAAGATTATTTAGTGACTTTAAGATTAAAGCACCATTAATGTTGTTTCCAGCTCAAATCGATTTGGTAAATAATGAATATCAGTTAAAGTTTGATAATACAAGGGATATCTTATATAATTCCACTTTAATCATTGCCAATAATAAATTTAATAATAAAAACGAAGTTATAATCGATGATGTTGTTGAAGAAATTTCTAAACAAAATTATCTACAAAATACGCTTAATTATTTTAATGAATATCAAATTAATATTAAAGCAAGTGAAATAAATTTAGAACCTTTTTTTGCTACTACTAATTTAACTTTTCCGAAATATGATTTATCAGAGTTACATTTAAAGGGATATTGTGTATTAGGAGCATTTCCTACGTACAGTAATGCGATTCAAAGAGATTATAATCAAATAATTGATAATCAAATCATTAATAATTTGGTTAGGGAACTCTTCGTTGGTATGGAAAACAGCAGTCCTAAAAGAGTAGAAGCTGAAGAAATTAAAGAAAATGACATTTATTATATTAATGAAATGAATTATTCCCAAGAAAGGGTACTATCAATAATAGATAAAGCGGAAGCTCTTGTCATTCAAGGTCCACCTGGCACTGGTAAATCACAAACTATAACTTCACTTATATCTCAAGCAGTATTAAATAACAAAAAAGTACTAGTTGTATCAGAAAAGAAAACAGCATTAGATGTAATCTATAATCGTTTAGGAAAAATTAGTAATTTTGTTTTATATGTTGATGATCCAAATAATAAAGTAGCTTTTTATCAACAGCTTAAATTACTACTGGAACTTGATGATGAAATTATTGTTAATGAAGTAAAAATTGAAGGAAAGGCTAAAGAGATAAACGAAGAGTTAAATAAGCTTATAGATTTAGAACAGATTTTAGATACAGAAACGTCATTAAAGGCAAGCTTAAGGGAGCTATACCATAATTCACGAAAACTAGATTTAAATGATCCTGAAATTAATTTATTATTTAAGGTTGTAAGTGAAAATAAAATAAAACAGTCCTTTTCCTTAGAGGAATTATTAAATTTAAGAAAAATGTTTAAGACATCTGATATATATCTTAATTTAATCGCTTATAAAGAATGTCTTAAATATGAAAGTGTGTATGCTTTTTTCAAACCAGATATTATTGAAACTGATTTATATATAAGTACAAAGGATCTTTATGAAATTCCGTTTTACATCAAATTATATAAAAAATTTGGTTGGTTTATGAAAATGCGGTTAAATCATAAAAATAAACCTTTAATTAAAACAATTAATTCTTTGATGATAAAAATTGGGGGAAAACAACGAAAGTATATTAAGAAAATGTTATATACTGACGTATCTTTTTTTATGGAAGCAATCAGTATCCATGAAAAATATCAATTTAATAAAGGAATATATGGGAATTTATCTCTCAATGAAAAAAAATATTTTGAATATTGTTTTTATTTAAGTAAAAGATTGAATCTTGATTTTCGCAAAATAAATGAATATCTTATTGATGTCATTACTGCTGTCGAAATAGTAGATTTTGAGCAAAAATATAATAATATTCTTGTCACTACGGAATTATATCGAGATATCCGTGATAAGATTTCCGATCTTAGTAAAACTAAAGAAAAAATAACTTTTGAGTGTTTATTTAATTTCTTACAGCTGAAAATTAAGGATATTTTTCATAATCATTCTAAGCGCTTAAATGAATTAAAAAGAAAATGTGATAGTAAACGGAAATGGTCGATTAATAAACTTATTAAGGAGTTTAAATTAGAACTTTTTAATAGCGTTTATGTTTGGCTGTTAACTCCTGAAGGAGTATCAGATTTATTACCGCTTAAAGAATCATTGTTTGATTTAATTATCTTTGATGAAGCTTCACAAATGTATATTGAAAATGCGATTCCAATTTTATATCGTGGTAAAAAGTGTGTGATAGCGGGCGATAGTAAACAGTTGCGACCATCAAAATTTGGAATGGGACGAATTGATAGTGACGAAAGTGAAGACTATGATGAATATAGTGGAGTTCTAGAAGAGGAAAGTTTACTTGACCTTGCAAAACATCGTTATCATGAATTGATGTTAAACTATCACTATCGTTCTAAATATGAAGAATTAATCGCTTTTTCAAATTATGCCTTTTATGATGGTAAATTACATGTATGCCCTAATCCGTTTATGTCTAATGAAAAACCAATTGAAAGAATCAAGGTTAATGGGCGTTGGGTTAATCGAAGAAATGAAATTGAAGCGGATGAAATCATCGTTTTATTAAAGAAGATATTTGTTCAAAGGGATGATGAGACTATTGGAATTATTACTTTTAATGCTACTCAGAAGGATGTTATTTTAGATAAGATCGAACAAGCTTGTTTACATGACGAAGATTTTTATCATGAAATTACTTCTGAAAGATTGAAAGCTGCTAAGGATCAATTATTTGTCAAAAACATTGAAAATGTTCAAGGTGATGAACGTGATATTATTATTTTTTCTGTAGGGTATGCCCCTAACGAACATAACAGAATCGTCAGACAATTTGGTTGGTTAAATGTTGATGGTGGTGAGAATCGGTTAAATGTAGCAATCAGTAGAGCAAAGAAAAAAATCTATGTTGTTACTTCGATTGAACCATTTGAATTACAAGTTGATGACTTAAAAAATAATGGTCCCAAGTTATTAAGAAATTATCTGGAATATGTTAAAGCTATTAGTGAAAATGATAATGATTCAGCACAAAAACTCTTATATTCTCTAAATGAAAATACTCCACTAGTGAATTATGATGATAATCTTAATGCATTTGAACAAAGTGTCTATGATGAATTAATTAATATTGGCTTTAACGTAGAAAGGAATGTTGGGACAGGTGTTTATAAAATTGATCTCGCAATCAAAGATAAAAGTTTAAAACGATATTTATTAGGGATTGAACTTGATGCTAATAATATTAGTTCGATAAAGGAAAGGGACTATCATCGGCAAAAGTATTTGGAGAATAATGGTTGGAAAATTCACCGGATTTGGGGTAGTGATTGGTGGAGAAATAAAGAAGCAGAGATTAATAAATTGTTTACGATCTTAAAAAAGACCATTAAATAAATATTTGATATTGGCTTTAAAATCAATTTAATTTATGAGATAATATATAAGATAAGTAAAAAGCGAGGTAGAAACATGAAAGGTTTGTTTATCACTATTGAAGGACCAGATGGTTCAGGAAAAACAACTATTGTTCAGGAATTAACTAAAAGACTTGAAACAAGTAAAATTAATTATATAATTACAAGGGAACCAGGTGGAATTGATATCGCTGAGCAAATACGGAAAATCATCTTAAATCCGAAAAATACTACAATGGATGCTAAAACTGAAGCTTTATTATATGCTGCTAGTAGAAGACAACACCTTGTTGAAAAAGTGCTCCCCGCTCTAAAAGCTGGAATACATGTTATATGTGAACGCTTTGTCGATAGTTCACTTGCGTATCAGGGTTATGGTAGGGAAATTGGTATTGATGCTGTTTATTCAATTAATAAATTTGCGATTGATAATATAATGCCTGATACAACAATATTTTTAGATATAAAGCCAAATGAAGGTTTAAAACGGATAAAACAAAATCGTAATAATTTAGATCGTTTAGATTTAGAAGGTATTGAATTTCATCAAAGGGTTTATGAAGGCTATGAAATTGTGAAAGAAATGTTTAAGGAGCGGATTATTGTTGTTGATGCGAATAGACCCAAAGCTGAAGTAGTTGATGCTGTATATGAAATTATCAATCACAAAATTAAAGGATGATTCCGATGTCAATAAAAGAATATTTAAATATTCAACCTAAAGTAGTAAAAATGTTGCTGAATAGTTATAATAAACAACGTTTAGCACATGCCTATTTATTTGAAGGAGCAAAAGGGACTAAGAAAAAGGCGCTTGCGATTGAACTTGCTAAATTATTGTATTGTGAAAAACAAGGTGAAGTATGTAATGAATGTATTAATTGTATAAGAATTGAACATCAAAATCATCCTAATGTATTAGTTGTTGAAGCTGACAACAATACAATTAAAAAAGAGCAAGTATTGTATTTACAACAGGAATATCATAAAACAACTTTAGAACCAGGACCTAAAGTCTATATTATCGATAAAATTGAGAAAATGAGTATAAATGCAGCTAATAGTATTTTGAAATTTATAGAGGAACCTGTTGCTGATACTTATACAATATTAACTACCGATAATTTACATCAAATCTTGCCTACTATAATCTCACGCTGTCAAGTTATTAATTTTCAACCAATTCCCAAAGCGAGTATTGTAAATTACTTAATAGAAAATGGTGTTGATACATATATCGCAGGAATTTGTTCGCACTTGACAAACGATTTTGATAAAGCATTGGAGATAGCGAATAATGATAAGATTATTAATATTATTGATTTAGTAATAATGATAAGTCAGGCTATATTAAATAAGCAGGAAGATATCATTGTTTTACTAGAGAATAGTAATGTTGATTTAACTAAGGATAAAAAGGTAAGTGAATACTTTCTCGATGTTTTATTGATATATTTACGTGATATACAAAATGCTAAGAACAATAATTTTGAAATTGTATTTGTTAATGATCTTAATTTCATCCAACAATATGTAGTTAATATATCAAAGGAAAAGCTAATTTATAATATAAATGAAGTATTGAAAGCCAAAATTAATTTAGAATATAATGCAAACTTAGTCTTATTAATAGATCATTTATTACTTAATCTGATGTAAAGGAGGAAAAACTGTGGATAAAAATAACGAACATCATTTTTTACAAAATGAAGAGGAAATAGTTGATGATAAACCATTAAATGAAGATTTATTTATCTATGATGAAAAAGATGAATATAAGGTAATAGCTGTTCGTTTTAAAAGTGCAGGAAAGAGATACTTTTTTGATCCTCGTGATATAGAATTACAGTTAAAGGATAAAGTTTTAGTGGAAACTATTAGAGGCATAGAATTTGGCGAAGTAGTTTCCAGTATTAAGTATGTTACTAAGGATGAAGTATTCTTACCGATAAAGCCTATTATTCGTAAGGCTACTGAAGAGGATGTTAGAAGATACAACCAAAATAAAAAAGAAGAAGACAATGTATTAGATGTATGTAATGAGCTTGTCAACAAAAATCAATTAACAATGAGGCTTCTTGGTTGTGAATATACATTTGATAAAACAAAATTAATAATATATTTTAGTGCTGAAAATAGAATTGACTTTAGGCAACTGGTTAAGGATTTAGCCGCTGTTTTTAGAACACGAATCGAATTACGGCAAGTTGGTGTAAGGGATGCGGCAAAGCATATTGGTGGTTTGGGGCCTTGCGGAAGAATATTGTGTTGTAGTACATTTTTAGGAAGTTTTGATACTGTTTCGATAAAAATGGCTAAAAACCAAAATTTATCGCTTAATCCACAAAAAATATCAGGTGCCTGTGGAAAACTTCTTTGTTGTTTACGCTATGAATCTGAATTTTATGATGAGATGGCAAAAATAATGCCTCGTATAGGAGAAGTTATTTTAACTCCTGATGGTGAAGGAAAGGTTTATGGAGTAAATGTCTTATTAGATTTAATAAAAGTAATAATTACTGATTCAAATGCCGTTAAATCATATCAATTAAGTGATATTGAAAGAATAGGAAATGGAAATGATGAAGATGAATCAGTTGATGAGGAATTACTTGAGTTAGAAGTTGAATAACTGTGATTAAAGTCACAGTTTTTCTTACAAAAGAGGAATGCTTATGTTAAATGAAAATGAGGTTATCAATGA
>CALFRW010000122.1 GCA_937919135.1 uncultured Haloplasmataceae bacterium | reverse complement strand
GGATATGATATACTTAGTGTTTCGCAGTTTACTTTGTTTGCGCAAACGGAAAGGGGAAATAGACCAGGATTTTCCGATGCGGCTAAACCAGAACAAGCGAAAAAGCTATTTGAGGAATTCAATGCCAAGATAAGAGGATGGAATGTTAAAGTTGAAACAGGAATCTTTGGTGCAATGATGGAAGTGTCACTTATTAATGAAGGTCCAGTAACGATTATTATCGATAGTAAGAAAAAAGGATAGATTACTCATATATATTAAAATTTACGATATTTATTTTAACAAGTAATTATAATTTTGCTGGACTTGATAACTCCGATTTATTATCGATTTATTGTTGAAACCGAATATCAAAATATGTGATCCTTACTATAAGGAATACATTTTAGCTGTGATGTGATCTTAAATACCCGCTTATAAAATTATAAGCGGGTATTTATGTGTAAAAATGATTGTATTCAATCTATTTTTAGAATTTTTAATTGGATTTATACCTTAATTAACGCACTTCACCTTCTATATTGATATGTCTAAAGGTAGCAGATCGAGTTTCATCAAAGCAGCAAAACTGGTACGAGCAAAACTTTATGATGAACTTAATAAAAAGTTAAAGTAGAAACAATAAAGTAGTTATAATTTTACATTGATTATTGTTTCTCTAGAGTAAAGTAGTTCCATTCTTTCAATGAATTCTCCCCATTCAGGATTTTCCTTCTTTTCATTTTGAGTAAGATAATATTGATATTTATACAACATCCTAAGAGATTTTTTATCCCCTATATTCATTTTATATAAATAAAATATTAATTCATACATTTTAATAGCTTGTATATTATCTAAGCCAGTTGACCATAATTCTGCTTTTTCAATTAATTGTAATACATTATGATCATGCGCAGCAAAAAATATTAACTCTTTAACAGCGATATAGGCTAAAGATTTAACTTCACCGCGATCATCTTTATTATCTATCATTGGTTCATATTTGGTATATGGATAAATTTTAGATTCTATCGTGTTGCGTAAAGCTTTTTCTTCATTGTTTAAAGATAAATCACTATGAATAATTACCCGACAAGGTATACTGTTTAATTTTTCTTGAATATAAGCTTGAATTGATGAACTGATTAATTCTTCATAGACCGCTTCATGAATCGCTAAATTAGGAAATGCTTTGAAGATGGGTTCTAACCAAACTGTTTTAAAACGATCAAAATCAAAAAAATGTGGTGTTATTGCTCTTCTATCTGGAGGAATAAGAAAATTGGCATCCAATGTGATAATTTGATTTGGATGCCTGAAAATGCTCATAAGTGCTAAATTAGGAGTAGACAAATCAACTTTCATTCACGTCTTCCTCCTTATTAAAGAAATCATTAAATTCATTTATATCATCATCTGAAATTTTGAAATTATATCCAAAATCTTCTGGGCTTTTATTAAATTCTTTTAATAGTTTGATAAATTGATCAACATTTATTAGATTATCTTCAAAATTTCTTATAATAGTTTCGATTACTTTAGGTGAGGTTCCTAAGTTATTCGTCCTTCTATTCAATTTTATAAAAATTTCCTCATTTATTGCTTTACCTAAACGTCCATACTCTCCATCGAGATCACGTTCATTTATTAAATATAAACCATTATATTGTTCGGTTGAAATTGCATCAATTTCTTTAAGCCGACGAACTAAAGAACGGTATGGAAGCCACCAAGTACAATGTAATCTTGTTATAAAACGGAGTAAAGTATTTAAGTTTAGTGATTTAAGAGAAGATGATTTAAAATCAGTAATTATTATTCTTTTTAATGTTTCTTCTGGTAAAAGAAACTCAGCAGCAAAACGATTCGCAGCTATTTCAATTATATTATTTTCCTCATCATCTAACCTGCTTAAATGAGAACCAGTTTTAACATAATAGTGATATAGTTCATGCGCTAAAGCAAATATCTGCTTATCAAAATAGTCATCAGTATTTAAACCAATAAATACTAGTTCTTTGCTATTATCTTTTATATAAATTAGTGCAGCTGAAAATGCTGGTCTAGAACTAACTGATTTAATTGGATACTCAAGAACAATAATACCTAAATTATCCAATATATTGAATATATCATTAGCTATTGGTGTTTCAACAAAACCCAATAATCTTCTTTGCTCGCTTACTAACTTTCGAACTTCTTCAATTTGAACTTCATTTAGCTTTATTATTGAATTCATTTTCAAATTTACCTCGAATTAAAATTTGTTGTCTAAGTGACAACATCATAGAGAAAAGTTTCTCAACACCATCTTTTTCAGTTTGATTTAAAACCTCACTTCTTAAAGCGATGAATGAATTACATTCTTGTTCTTCTGTAAATATCTTAGTAATATCAAAATTAAGAACTTTTGCTAATGATTCAATTTGAGAGATTGAGGGAATATAGTCTTCTCTTTCGATTCGACCAATCATTATACGATTAATACCAGTTTCCTTACTTAAACCTTCTTGTGTTAGCTTATAATTTTCTCGTCCAGTTTTAACGAACTCTGCCAATTTGGCAATTGATAGTTTTTTCATGGATAAGAACTCCTTTCGTTATATATTATGTCCTACTATATAGTATGATACAATAAATAACATTATAATAATATATTACTATAAAAATACATTATATTCAATATTTTGTAATTTAAAATTACATCTAAACACTAATTATCTTTATAGACTTACTATATAATTAAATTAGATTATATCATTTGAGGATTATTTTTAGATTTTATCACAAATAAGCTTATCATTTGTGACACTATATTATAGAACCTAAAA
>CALFRW010000121.1 GCA_937919135.1 uncultured Haloplasmataceae bacterium | reverse complement strand
TTTTGCTGATAGTAATTTTAACTTTATTAAGAATTTAAGCTATTTATTGTTGCTAGATTTATCGTATACAAATTATAATAATATTGACACTGTAAAGGATTTAACAAACCTTGAAGCATTAAATTTAGCTGGTAATGGTATTAGTAATATAACACCACTCACTAAACTGGTTAATTTGAAGCTGTTAATCCTTGAAAATAATTATATATCTAATATTAATGTTTTACTTAATCACAATAAATTAGAATATCTTTCTTTACAAGATAATAATCTTGCTTCAATTGAAGTCAGTTCAACAACAAGTTATTTCGATAATATGCAAAATTTAACCTATCTTAACTTAAGGGGGAATAGTTTTACCTCACTTGTTGGACTAAACAATCTAAGTTCTTTAAATGCTCTCTATATTCCCGAAAATCTAGTAACCTTTAATAACACTTTAAATGGTACGCATAATCTAACGCTTTTAACCAATTATAACAGCTCTATTTCCACTTATTTAATTTACAATAATAATGTGACCATAAACAATAGTTTTAATAGTGAACAATTTAATTATCTTCAGTTTCCGGTAGGATATAATAGATTAATCCTTAATTCTTTTGAACATCTACATGCACTGGATTTAAGTGGGACAGGATATACAAACTATGATTTAGACTTTATCAAAGGTTTTAAAAACTTACAATGTCTTGATTTTTATGGGAATTCAACAATAACGGAAATTAAAAATTTAGACTTAAGTAACTTAGTAAAATTAGAGTATGTTAATATGTTTGATTCTAGCATTCAAAATGTCGTAAATAGTTTTAATAATTCTCCTAAGTTAACAACTGTTGATTTTAGTTATGCAACCGTAAGTGTTCAGGATAGTTTTAATAATTGTGGTATGACATCTGTATACCTTGGTAGTGGTGTCACTAATATTGATAACAGCTTTAATAGTGAAACGCTAAAAACCTACTATTTTCAATCGATTTATCATCGTGATTTGTTAACGATCACTGATTCTTTTAATTATATAAATAAGCTATTTATTAGGGATTCAGAGCTTAAAATTGATTTTATAAATTCATTTAGTGAAGTAAAAGCATTACATCTGTTAAATACTAAAATTCAAGATACTGAAAATATTATTAATTATCATTTTATTGAAAACTTTACGAAATTAGAGTTACTGGGTATTGAAAATATTATCTTACAGGATAAATATTCATTTCCGCTTGATTTAAATAAACTAACTAACTTAGAACAATTAGAACTATCTAACTTAGTTTTATATGAGTTAGATAACATCTTTGTAGGAAATAGTAAAATTAAGTCAATTAGTTTATTGTCAATGACTATAGATACACTGCAAAATAGTTTTAATAAAAACTTAAATCTAGGAGAAATTACGATTTGTAATAGTACAATTAATACGCTTAGTAATAGTTTTAGTGAAACTGGAGTTACGATAATTGATTTAGATAATAATTATCTTACTCATATTAATAGTAGTTTTAATAAAAACAATCAAACAAATATCATTTTTAGATATAATAATTATGGGCAAATAAGATCAAGTTTTAATGATAATCCTAATTTAAGTACTGAAGTGGTTTTGGATAATATTAGTTTAGTAGAAAATTCCTTTAATAATAATGAGCAGTTAACGACGATCCGGTTTAGTAATCGAGATATTTTAAACATTATTAATTCATTAAATAACACTTCAGTAGCTGATATTATAGTATATAGGAAACAAGATTTACATACGTTATCCGGTTTTAATAACACTAATATTACGAGGATCGGGATAGCTGATTTTGATAATTTACAAGAAATATCCGGATTTGAAAATGTAAAACTTACAGATCTTTCCCTAGAGGGAAGTCTGTTACAGGATGTTTCGTTTTTAGATAATGTTGATTTATCAAATTTAAAGTATATTTCAATTTATGAATTTACCGCGCTAACAAGTAGTGAAATTATGAATTTAGTAAATCGGTCACAAGCTAAAAACTTAGTTTTAACGGGAGTTTCAAAAGACATTAATGGTTTGAATTTAAATATTATCAATAGCTTAACCTATCTAGAGATCTATCATAATGACTTAGATTTAAACGCTATTGTTGCGAAACTAGCGACAAAGACATCGACAGAGTCTTTATATGTTACAAGAAATGTTTATAATGGCTTAACGACGTATTTTTATAACCAAATAAGTAGAGAGGAGATTGAACAAAAGATCTTAACCGAAGAAGAAAAAGCATACCGAAATCAGCTCGATACATCTAAGTATGATGATGATGAAATTGAGACAATGGTAAGCGAGTATATGGACCGGTATAGACTAGAAGCATTAGATCGTGATGTTGAACAAGAAATGGAACGACTTGTAGATGAGAAATTAAAATATTTTACTACTTTTTAATTTTTACTATAAATTTCCAATAATTTTTGTTATTATAGATATGTATAAATTAATTTAAAAGGGGGAAAACATGGTTAAATCATTAAAAAAACATTTCGCAAATCTGCCTCAATATGCAGAATTGCGAGCCCAAGAAAATCAAATTCTTAATATGTCCTTTATGAACGGTAATATGGTAGCTAATGCCAAGTCAAGCAAGAATGGTATTAGTGCCAGAGTTTATAAGCATGGCGCTTGGGGATTTGCATCAAATTCTTTAGTGAGTGATGAAAGTGTTGTCGAAGTATTAAAAGCAGCAGAAAAAAACGCAGCATTTATTGATTCACGTCTCAATTTAAACAAAAAGTTATTACCAAAACAATTTGGGACCTTGGAAAAAGATTTTCATTCTAAAAAAACTCCTTTATCTCAAGGAGAGCTAAAAGAGTTTTTAAAAACAATTGATAATTATGTTGCCGAAAAATATCCGAATATTATCCAAAGAGTAGTTGGATTACGAGGATTATCAATGGAAAAAACATTGATCACCTCAGATGAATCAGAATATTATTCATTTCTGCCAACAACAGCGCTTTATGTTCAAATTACGATGATGAAAGATAATGCGCCAGTAAATATTGGTGATATGTTTGGAGGGCTTGGAGAAATTCAGGAACATCTGATTAATCCAAGTGATTTATATGAGGATATTGATTTGTTGTATAAGCAGTTAATCGAAAAGAGTGAAGGTGTTAGACCAAAAGCTGGCTTAAAAGAGGTAATTTTGGATTCTGATATAGCGGGCATCTTGGCACACGAAGCAATTGGTCATACAACTGAAGCAGATTTAGTAATTGGTGGATCAATCGCTGGAGAATATATGGATAAACAAGTGGCTAGTCCATTAGTGAACTTAGTAGACTTTGCCCATTCATATAAAGGTCAACTACTAACAATTCCAATTTTTATGGATGATGAGGGAACAGTATGTGAAGATGTGGTAATTATTGAAAACGGCATTTTAAGAAATTATATGCATAATAAAGAAAGTGCAAGAATGTTTAATACAACACCAAAAGGTAATGCGAGAGCTTGGGAGTTTAGTGATGAGCCATTAATTAGAATGCGCAATACTGCGATTTTACCAGGGGAAAGTAAACTTGAAGCTATGATTGCTTCAATTGAAGATGGTTACTATTTAACGAAAACTTCTAATGGTCAAGCAGATACTACTAGTGAATTTACCTTTGCGGTTACGATGGGATATGAGATTAAAAATGGTAAATTAGGTAAAGCGATTAAAGACAGTACAATTTCTGGAATTGCTTTTGATGTCCTTAAAAGTGTAACAGCAATTTCTGATGAAATGAAATGGTCTGGAGCAGGTGGGATGTGTGGTAAAAAACAACCAATACCTGTTGGTATGGGTGGCCCATCAATTAAATGTAAAGTTAATATAGGGGGCGAGTAGGATGATTGACAACAAAATCTTAAAATATACGCTTCAAAAAATGGCAACGGATGTCGATAAATGTCAATGCAGTGTAGAGAAAAAGTTAAAATATGAATTAAATCTCGAGCATGGTGAAATATCGTTATTGCGAACAACTATTGATAATGCTTATCAAGTAATCGTAATAAAGGATAATAAAAAAGGTTCAATTACCATCAATAAGACTGATGAATTGTCGGTAGATGAAGCTTTAACAACGGTTATGGATATCTGTTTAAATTCTGAAAGTGATGAGGCTTATGATATTGCACCAGTAGTAGAAAATAAGGCATTTATCTATGGCGATGAAAAGCCTAATTTGGATAAAATGTATGATTTACTAGAAGGATATGTAAAGGATATCAAAGAAAAATATCCAACGATTAAGCTTATGGATACAGCGATTAGCTTTACCATAACCGTTAAATATTTAATGAACTCAAACGGTGTTGATTTTAAAGAACAAAAAGGAATCTATGAATTCTCCAGTTTATTCTCCGCAAAAGAAGAGGAGAAAAGTTCTTCATTCAATTATTCAGGCTACACATTGTCTAAATTAGAGAAAGACTTATTAAGTTATGGTTCAATTAAACGGGTTCTTGATGAAACAGTTAAGCAAATTGATACTAGGGGAGTTCAAGGTAAATTTAATGGTGATGTAATAATCACACCAGATTGTTTACTACAATTTATCTATCTATACATTCAAGTATATTTAACTGATATGCCTCTTATTTCGGGGACTAGTAAGTTAAAAGATAAGTTAAATGAACAAGTTACAAGCCCACTACTTACGCTTCATACTAGACCTCGGGGTGAGGAAATTGCCTCTAGAAGTTATCTTACAAATGATGGTTTTGAAGCACAAAATATGACTATAATCGAAAATGGTATCTTAAAATCCTTTGTCTTAACACAATATGGTGCTAATAAAACAGGGCTTGAAAGAGCAAAAAATACGAGCGAATGTATCGTTGTTGAGCCTGGAGATACACAAGCTTCTGAAATGATTAAATCAATTGATAAAGGTGTATTAGTTAACCGCGTTTCAGGTGGAATGCCAAATGATAATGGTGATTTCTCTGTTGTGTTAAAAAATAGTTTTTATATCGAAAATGGAGAAGTTAAATATCCATTAAATGAAACGATGATTGCCTTGAATTTAATGGATGCAATGGAAAACATTACCGCAATTTCTCAAGAAACAATTAATTTTGGTGGTTACGTCTTACCGTATATAAAGATTAAGGATGTCTTAATTTCTGGAAAATAGTATTATCAATATTGTGGACTAAGTTATACTTAGTCCTTTTTTGATTTTGTAAATAAAATAGAAAAAAGTTGACAACAATATTATTGTATGCAATAATATATGTAATATAGTTTACACATGGCCTTGCTAATTTTGTAAACTAGTGTAATATTTTAGATTGTTATTTGGAGGGTTCAAGATGATTGAATGTAGAAATTTAGTCTATCAATATGATAATAATAATAAGGTTTTAAAGAATGTAAAATTTTCCCTTGTTGAAGGTAATATAGGGGTAGTATTAGGTGTTAATGGTTGTGGAAAAACGACACTGTTAAAATGTATTGGGAATTATTATGACAACTACAAAGGATTTATTAAAACAAGTAGTAAATGTCGTTATCTTAATGATTTACCAGCGCTAAGCGAAGATTTAACAGGAATCGAATATGTAGAGCTGTTACTTGCTTTAGGTGGGGATAAGACGAATCTGTTAGTAGATAGAATCATTGACAGTATTGGAATTAGAAATAATCTTTCACAGAAGATCAGTGAATTATCTATATATACAAAAAAGGTGCTTGTTTTATTATCTTCACTTTGCTTTGATACCGATTTTTTACTTATTGATGAGCCTTTTCGGGACTTGGATCGTAATAGTCAGTTGTTAATAGTGAAATTAATTAAACTACTTAAAAATGAAGGAAAAACGATACTAGTAGCGACAAATTTAATTTATTTTGGTTATGAGTTCGCTGATGACTTATTTTTACTACATCGAGGAAAAATAAAGCATATAAAAAATTGTTTTGCAAATATTAAAGATTATGAAAAGGAAGTTATGAAAACAATACTTAGATAAGGAGTGTCATATGAATAAAATATTTCGTGAGCCAATTAATACAATTACCCATTTGTTAGGTGCAGTATTTGCTGTTGTCGGTTTAGTTGTATTATTAGTATTCACGATTAAAACAAATAGTTCTGTTACCAGTATTATCGCAATTATTATTTTTGGTTTAAGCATGGTTTTACTGTATTTAGCAAGTGGTATTTATCACTCGGTAAAAGGAAGCGAAAAGCTAATCTATCATTTACGTAAAATCGACCACGCGATGATATTTATCTTGATAGCTGGTACTTATACGCCTTTTTGTCTCCTGGGATTAAGCGGAGCCTGGAAGTGGACCTTTATCAGCATTATTTGGTCTTTTGCCTTTGTTGGAGTTATGTTGTCAATATTTTATATTGGTATGCCGCGTTTTATCAAGACCACGATTTATATATTTATGGGCTGGTTAGCAATAATCGCGATTTATCCTCTATATATTTCATTAACCTATAAAGGAATTCTCCTATTGATAATTGGTGGAGTTATTTATACTTTGGGTGGTATAATGTATGGGTTAAAAAAACCTAATATTTCAAAAGTATTTGGTTCACACGAATTATTTCATATTTGTGTTATGATTGGATCATGTTTCCATTACTGGGCAATTTTAAAATATCTTATTTTAAAATAGAAAAGGATATTGATGAGTTATCAATATCCTATTTATATCCAAAAACTACGTCTTTGAGGAGGTTTATTTTCAGGTTTCTTTTTAAAACTGTTATAAGTTTTTTTTATATCGCCGAATAAATCAAATAGTGAAAAGATAACCCTTAAATCCATATCCATATTATCATTCCCATATTCCACTTTATACTATAAAATATGACATATAGTTATTAGATGTAAGGGCAACAATTGAATTATATATTAATTGAAAAAATAGCACATAGTTGACAAATAAATATCATGAAAGTACAATAATACTATGTCATAGTGAAGGAGATACAAATGATATGAGTGAAATATTAACACTTGAAAATTTATCCATGTCTTATGGTGAAAATTTGGTTTTAAATAATATTAATTTAACAGTAGATTCAGGACAAGTTATTGGTTATATTGGACCTAATGGAGCAGGGAAGTCTACGACAGTAAAGATTATGTTAGGATTAGTATCAGGTTATACTGGTACAATTAAGCTATTTGGTGAAACGATTACTGAAAATAGTGTTGAGTATAAAAGAAAAATTGGCTATGTCCCCGAACAAGCTGAAATATATGATACGTTAACAGCACGAGAATATTTGACTTTCACAGGTGAATTATATGGCTTAACTGAGAAAGAAGTTAACCATAAAGCAGCTAAATTAATGGAGCTATTTGGGATTAAGCGTGTTTACGATGCACGAATTTCATCATTTTCTAAAGGAATGAAACAAAGGCTCTTAATAATTTCTAGTTTACTACATAATCCAGACCTTTTGTTTTTAGATGAGCCATTGGCAGGTTTAGATGCTAATAGTGTGATGATAGTAAAGGAATTATTAGCAATCCTAGCAAGTAAAGGTAAGACAATTTTTTATTCTTCGCATATTATGGATGTTGTTGAAAAAATCAGTAGTAGAATTATTCTTTTAAATAAAGGTGAAATTATTGCTGATGGTAGTTTTGATTCATTAAAAGAACAAATCCAAGAAGCTTCGCTTGAACAGATTTTTAATCAATTAACAGGATTTGATCAACATGAGGAAATCGCTCATGAAATTGTATCAGTTATAGAGGGTTAAGATGAAAGAATTTATGACGTTAAAGATTTTAGATCGATTTAAGCCTATCCTAACTAAATTTGATATTGATTATCCTGTTTTAAGAAAAATTCTTCAGATTAAACTGTTAATGGATAGTAGAAAACTACCCACGAATTATGCGAACACTAAAATTAAAGAAAATAAAAATTATTTTCTTTCTTCACTTTTTCTTTATGCTTTTATGGGCCTATTTATTTTAGTGCCTTTTATCGTAATTATTAACAATTATTATGCTCTTATGTCAATTGTTTTTGGTGTTTTGCTTTTTCTGATTGCCTCAACAGTTATCGCAGAATTCTCTACTGTTATTCTTGATGTAAGAGATAAAGGAATTATTTTAACTAAACCAGTTAATAATAAAACCTTATCGATTGCGAAATTTATTCATGTATTTCATTATTTATTTATGATTTCTTTTGCCTTAACTATTCCAGCGATTCTTGCTTTATTTGTAAAGGTACTTGTAGTTAATAATTTTGTTACTAGTATTCTTGTGGTGCTATTATTTATCGCTTTATTAGTATTATTAAATCTATTTATTATTGTAATTACAACACTATTATATTTATTTATCTTAAAATTCTATAGTGGAGAGAAATTAAAGGATATAATTAACTATGTCCAAATATTTCTTTCAATTGCGATTATCATCAGTTATCAAGTCGTTGGTCGGATTTTTGAGTTTACAACTTTTTTAGATACAAGTTTTAGTCTAGAATGGTACCATGCTCTTATTCCACCTTTATGGTTTGGTGCCCCTTTTGAGGTCCTATTTAACCAAAACTACGAGACTTTATTAATAATAATGAGTGCTTTAGTAATAATCATTCCCGTGCTATCTTTTATCATATATATGAAATTAATTCCAACCTTTGAAGCTAATTTAGTTAAGCTTAATTCAAGCGATAGTAAAATTAAGGTTAAACCAAAATCTTGGTGGTTATCGAAATTATTGATTCGTAATCCAGAAGAGCATCTTTTCTATCGATTTAATTATCAACTGATGAAAACAGAACGTAACTTTAAACTTAGAGTTTACCCCTCATTAGGTATGTCGATAATTTTTCCTTTTCTTTTTATGTTTCAAATGTTAATGGCGGGTGATAAAATTCATAATTCAAGTATCTATTTTATCTATTTTTGTGCGTTTATGATCCCCGCAGTTGTTGTGACATTACAGTATTCAAGTAATTATCGGGCTTCCTGGATATATTATGTAGCTCCAATTACAAATTATGATTTAATTATTAAGGGAGCCTTAAAAGCATTTGTTTTACGTTTATTGGTACCAATTTATTCTTTGGTTGGTATTATTTTCTTAGCTTTAATGGATATTAGTGTTTTGCCTGATATATTAATCGCTTTTATGGGGATCCTGCTTTATGTTCCAATTTGTGCAAAAATCCTAAATGCCAAACTACCAATGTCACAACCATTAGATAATATAAATAAAGGCCAAGGACTGATTATTTTTATCTTAATGTT
>CALFRW010000120.1 GCA_937919135.1 uncultured Haloplasmataceae bacterium | reverse complement strand
AAAACTATCATTTATTTAGTTAAGAGAAGGAATATTTTGTATATATGCTTAATATTCTTTTTTAATATAAATTTACGTGAAGAATATGAAATAAAAATTAAAAAAGACGACAGATATGCGATTGTAAGATAAACTTATAATTGGTAAAATTATTATATAATACTTCAAATAAAAACAAGCATCTTTATATTAATTGGAAAGGGTATATTTATATTAATGGTGGTGTAGGTATATAACTTTGCTAACCCGTTTGATTAGTGAAGCATTTATGTAAGAAGTTATCGGATAAAATGTGACATCTAACAACCTTAAATTATAGTAATTACAATATTTCTTGGGTATTCTTATAGTTCTTTTTTAAGGTCCGATAATTTCTAAGAAAATGGGGCTGTCGTGAAATAGAGCTCAAAAACAGCCCCTAAATATAAATAATGGCATAAAATAAGGTGTTTTGAACTTCTTCACCAAAATTCGAAAATCTTCATTTTTTTTATCAAATAATTTTTCACTTTATTTTAATAATATTTATAAAAGGCAATAAAGCCATTATATATATGATATAATTTATTTCATAGGGGGATTGATATGATGTCAAGAACCTGGAAGATATGCGAAAGTTATTTGAAAGGGAAGTTTGTATCTATTTATAATAGAAAGGAGGTCGGGATAAATTATGTCTAAAATACTTAATTTTCTAGTTTTATGCATCTTAATATTAATTGTTTCATCTTGTAGTAATAAAAATGAAGATACACATTACGATTTAAAAAAGGATTCAATAAGTTTTGTAGAATGTACAAAAGCGATAGAAAAAGAGATTGGTTATGATTATAGTCCGATAACTATTGATAGTAAAGAAGATATTACAAACCTACTCTTAGATTTACATGAAATGGTAACTGATTATGATGAAATAGATGGACCACACCCAAAATATAATTTTAAGTTTACAAATGATGAGGGAGATATTATTATAATCGGAATAAATAAAGAAAATAATAAAGGAATTGTTTTCTTAAATATAACAAAAGATTCAGGAGAGAAGATTAGCTTAGTAAGTGATTATCGTGAGGAATATTATGAAACTATTAGTCAAATTTATGATTTAATTGAAAATTAATAAGTTTCCAATAATTGTGGTTTCAAAAAAACAACTTTTAAGTTTTCAGGTAATTTACCATTTCATTTCCATTCTTGTATAAATCTAGTTTTACTGTATTTCTAAAAATCCCTAATGTTTCAGCTATTTTTTTTCACAATTTCATAGTATAATTTTAAATTACTTACCCTTCTATCCTCCACTAAATATAATATTATTCATTATATTTAATATGATTACTTTAGCAAATAGGTGGCTCTATCTATTATATAAGTTACAATACGTACATAAATTAACTAAAAATTGTTTTTTTGTATTATATATGGTAATATCTTACAAGTATTATATCAAATTAATTTGAAATTATTAAAAGTTTAAATGTTTTATTGATTAGATGGTGATATTAATGAAGTTTATAGCACATATTCGTTCCACGGATTATGAAGAGCAAACAGTTAAAGATCATTTATTTGGTGTAAGAGAGTTAGCAGAATCTTATGGTGATAAGATTGGGGTAAAACACATCGCTGGTTTAGCTGGATTATTACATGACTTAGGGAAAATTTCAGAGAATTTTAATAATTATATAAAAGAAGCGGTTTATAATCCTGATACGACAATTAAACGTGAAAGGGTGGACCATTCAACTGCAGGTGGAAAATTATTGTATACTATGTTTCATTCTAATGGTAAAAATAACAAATTTGAACAACTTTTATCGGAGATAGTAGGTAATGTTATTATATCTCATCATTCTTACCTACATGATTTTTTAAGTCCCAATTTAGAAGTCCCATTTTTAAAGCGAGTAAAAGAGAAAGATATTATGGATTTTACATCTTCTGTGGAGCATTTTTTTGAAACGATTATGGATGAAACCTCTTTTAAGTTATACGTAGCTAAAGCTGTTGCTGAAT
>CALFRW010000119.1 GCA_937919135.1 uncultured Haloplasmataceae bacterium | reverse complement strand
GACTTTTTTATTTAAACATGCTAACTTAATTTTAGGGGACTATTGTTTAGGAGGGATATAATGAAAAAAAAATTAATGTTATTTTTTGTTATGATAGCATTCATTCTAAATTTCTTTATTATTAATTCTTATGCAAATATTGTGACAGAAATTAAGTCGTTTGACTTTTCTGTTGGACGAAGATCTTCTGCTCGTACTGGCACTATAAAACCATCACAAAATACTGCTTTTGCGTTAGTGGAGGTTAATAGTTATTCAGGTAGGGCTGAATATGATGCAGCATATCAAACATTGTATGGAGCTAATTGGATAGATATTGGAAGGATTGATAATAATTATTCAAAAGAGGATTTGCAATTTCACCCGGAGAACGGGCAATATAATTGGGGAACTAAAAAAACTATATGTAGCGGAAGTAATACCACTGATTACTATTGTATGCTTAATGGATATAGTTATAGAGTGGAGTTTGAAAATGATAATTTGTTTTACAGCTTCTCCATTAAAGGTAGATTTTACGGATATCATTAAAGTTATTCTTTAATAAAACATACTATAAAACTTTAATCCCCTTTTATTAATAAAATATACTATTGGGTAATTTTTTTAATTTGTTAAAGACTCAAATTATAAATGGGGAGGAAATTGATGAATACAATGTTTTTGAAAAAATATAAGTTACTCTTTATCGGAATAATTATTCTGACATTTACTTTTTTTATTAATTATCTATTACTAAAAGGCAATGTTTTTTATGACTTATCGAACTATATTATTAAATATCTCAGTATATTTACTAATGAATATTTAGGTGGTGATAGAAACTCACTAGTGATTGATGGACAATACAATTTTTTTGTAGACGATAAAGTATATTATTTAATGTCTTCAGCTTTGATTTATTCATTAGCTTTTATGGGTATACTTTTTGATATTTTATTATATATACATCCATTAATTATTTTTTATCTTTTAACTAAAACAGTATGTAATGAATATCATATAAATTTATATCAGATATATATGCAAAGACAAGGAAGAAATAAGTATATTAAAAAGCTAATTATTAAGACATTGTTTACTGGTTTAAGCATTACATTAATACCAAGGTTGTTATATTTATTTTTCTGTATTATCTTTTTTCCGAATGGTTATACAGTTTTTAATTTTGAATATTCAAATTTTATTGAAGAGATATTCAGATACTCTTTTTTTACGGATAATCCATTTAAGTTTATTTTACTTGATATCGGTATCGCATCATTATATGCAATTTTAATTAGTTTGTTAAGTTTACTAGTTATTCTAAGAAATTCATCTAACCTTATGGGATACGGTATTTTTCTTTTGTTAATTACTGTACAAACAAGTGGCTCAATATTAGTTAAAGGTTTACTTAATTCTGCAATTTTAAGTCCGTGGATTAATGGATATTCCTTGTTTCATCAACAAAACTATATTGAGATGTCAAATATTATCTATATAATTATTGAATATCTTATAATTAGTGTAATATTATTATATTTAATAATAGTAACAGTAAGGAAGAAATCATATGCTTAGAAAATCACTAAATATAATTATATTTGTTTTTGTTTGTTTCCTTAACTATATAATCTTATTAAAAATAGGTACTTCAATTTATCTTTCTGCTTTAGATGTGTTTCCAAAACTAAATTTTAGTAATTTTATTATGTTATTGCCTAGATACTCTAGTGAAAGAACAATATTTGGGGTAATATTAATTGAACTAATAATATTCTCTATTTGTTTATTTCTTACAATTGATATATATGTAAGGTATATCGAGAAATTAGGTGTTGTCACTATTTTTAAACTAGGTAAAAAGAAGTATGTAGGATTCTTATTGTTTAAGACTATCATAAAATTGTTTATCATAATATTATTGTTACTAATATTTACCTTATTAATTAAATATAGTTCACTTGAGATAAGTTTGCTTATTGCCTTTATCATTAGATTATTAATACTATCTATGTCATTTATTCTGTTTTTATTATTTATGATTATATATAAAAGCGCTTTATTCTCAATTATATCGACCGCTATGGTATACGGATTAATAGCTATATTTGTCTATATTTATTTTAAAATACTATTTTCTTATTCATTGATTAGCTTAACAATATTGTTATTAATATTACTTACATTAAATTTGATCTTGGTTAAGCTATTTAAAGAAAATTTAATGATTAAAGAAATAGAATTTATATAGGGAGGTCCATATGAATTGTTTAATAGAAATACGAAACCTATCTAAGGATTTTAAAAAACAACAAGTATTAAAAAAGCTAAATTTAAAATTTGAAAAGAATTTAATTTATGGAATTATTGGACGAAATGGTACAGGAAAAAGTGTCTTATTAAAACTAATAACAGGTTTACTTAAACCCACTGATGGCGATATTATTGTAAACGGTAAAGTAATAGGTAAAGATATTGATTTCCCCTTAAATACAGGAATACTGTTTGACTATGACTTCTTACCAAATTACACAGCTTTTGAAAACCTAAAATTAGTTGTGAGCTTAGATAATGCAATATCTGATTATCAAATATATCAGCTGCTGGAAACTGTAGAATTAAATAATGAACGCAAAAAGAAATATAAGAATTTTTCCTCAGGCATGAAACAAAAACTGCGGATAGCTCAATCTTTAATTGGGAATCCTGAACTCCTTATTTTAGATGAACCGTTTAATGGATTAGATAGCAATAGTGTTGAAAAGATCAGAAATTTACTATTAAAATTAAGGGATGAAGGAAAAACGATATTATTAACTAGTCATTATAAGGAAGATATCGACAAATTGTGTGATCAGGTTTATGAGATTATCGATGGGAATGTGCTAAGTATTAAAAGGGAGAGTTATAAGAATGAAAAAAGGGCATAAAAGTAAAACTATAATAATCCTTTCCTTAACTTTTCTATTTGTTATTGTAATTGGGTTACTTGTTTTTATACCAAGTTATCGATATAATAAGGAACAAAAAAAATTATATAATGATTATGTTGCTGTTAGTAATGCTGTTGGTTTATCATATAATAAAGAATTAGATTTTTATTTTCAACAAATAATAGCAAACGAGAAATATTCCAAAGAAAAGACAGGTTTAGAAAAAGCGAATATAATTTTTGATTATGCTAAATATAATTATATCCCGGTTCTAGATTACTTAAAATTACCATCTAGTAATTCTGGATTATTAGCAGCATTTTCTAGTTATTCTGGCTTTATTAATGATTCTATCCATTATAATCATCCGCTAGCCTATGATTGTGTGGTGGATCAAAATGATGATAATTCTTTATATGCTAAAAAAATAGATGATGAAACCGTATTGGTTGTATTTGGGAAAAATATGATAACAAAAGCTTCTTTGCATGATAATTTTGAAAGTTTTTTGCATTTAAACGATTATTCTCAAAATGATGATTATTTTTACTATGAGTTATTAAAGACAGATGAGTTTTATGATAAGGTAGTGTCTGACTTACTTGCAGAAGAAGATGTCTTACCATCTGAAATAGACACCAAAAAACTAGTTGATCATATAATAACTAATGACGAAATGTATTATGAAGCTTATGAAAGTGTATATGTTAATACTATCGCTAATGTCTTTAAAGACTTTGTAAAATACTTAACTTCATTTGACCTTAGTCACTTTGAATATGAATTATTAGAAACATCGTTTATTGTGCGAAGAAATGTAAAATTAAAAAACATGCCTTCTAAGTATTACACTTATAACTGGTCTGTAGATATGATTAATCTGGTTGAAGAAGCAGAGAAAGCTAAGATTCCCATTTATTATTATTAAT
>CALFRW010000118.1 GCA_937919135.1 uncultured Haloplasmataceae bacterium | reverse complement strand
AAATAAAGCGGATAATATTTTCTTTGAAGCTTTAGATAAGGCTTTGAATGTGATAAAATCATTATAGATATTTTATGAAAGGAGAATTTTATGGCAATTTACCCATATAAAACAGAGAGTTTAACAGATTTTAGTAAAAAGGAAAATCAAGAAAAATATTTAAAAGGTTTAGAATTAGTGGAGGGTTATTTAGGGAAAACTTATCCATTAATTATTGGGGGAAAACGAGTTGAATCTAATAAATTTGTTGATTCATATAACCCCGCTAACCATAAGGAATTAATTGGGCGTATCCATCAAGCGGGAATTAAAGAAGCTGAAAAAGCAATGCAAACAGCTTTAGAAACGTTTGAAACCTGGAGAAAAGTAAGTCCAAAGGTAAGAGCAGATGTTTTATTTAAGGCAGCTGCAATCTTAAAGCGCCGTCGTTTTGAGTTTAATGCTTTAATGACAAAAGAAGCAGGTAAACCTTGGATTGAAGCTGATGCTGATACAGCAGAAGCAATTGATTTTTTAGAGTATTATGGAAGGCAAATGCTTGAACTAGAAAGTATTGATAATAAAATCCAAAGTCGTAGGGATATTGAAAGAAATGAATATCGTTATATTCCTTTAGGAGTGGGAGCGATAATCACACCTTGGAATTTCCCAACCGCTATTTTAACTGGTATGACGACAGCTGCCGTTGTTAGTGGTAATACAGTATTATTAAAACCTGCATCAACTACACAAGTTATCGCGTATAAATTTGTTGAAGTTCTTGAAGAGGCAGGACTTCCTGCAGGAGTGGTAAACTTTATTCCTGGTAAGGGTTCAGAAATTGGAGAATATATTGTCAATCATCCTAAAACCCGCTTTATTTCCTTTACGGGCTCAAAAGCGGTTGGAGTATCAATTTATGAAAAAGCAGCGAAAGTGCAACCAGGCCAAATTTGGTTGAAACGGGTAATTGCGGAAATGGGTGGTAAAGATGCAATTGTCGTAGATAAAGAAATTGATACTGAACTTGCCGCAAGCGCAATCGTCTCAAGTGCCTTTGGTTTTAGTGGTCAAAAATGTAGCGCTTGTTCAAGAGCGATCATACATCAAGATGTATATGATGAAGTTGTTAAAAAGGTAATTGATAAGACCAAAGCTTTAAAACTTGGAGATCCAAGAGATTTCGCAAATTACATGGGACCAGTAATTGATGAAGCTGCATATAAACGCTTAAATGAATATATTGAACTTGGAGCTAAAGAAGGTAAAATTGTTGCGGGAGGAAAAACAGACGCTTCTAAAGGATGGTTTGTTGAACCTACAGTGGTAATTGATGTTGACCCTCAAGCGAGAATTATGCAAGAAGAGATATTTGGTCCATATGTTGCTATCTGTAAAGTAAAAGACTTTGATGAGGCTTTAGAAGTCGCAAATAATACTGAATATGGATTAACAGGCTCTGTTATTTCTAATAATCGAATGCATTTAGAAAAAGCAAGAGAAGATTTCCATGTCGGGAATTTATACTTCAATCGTAAATGTACAGGGGCGATTGTTGGCTATCAACCATTTGGTGGCTTTAACATGAGTGGAACTGACTCTAAAGCTGGGGGACCAGATTATTTAGTTTTACATATGCAAGGAAAAACAATTAGCGAACAATTATAATAACTTAGGTAAGCACTTTGGTGCTTACCTTTTTCTTAACATATTTACATGGTAAAAAAAACATGATATGATAAAAATTACTAGATAAACAAGGGAGAAAGACTATGAATATAATTGCCTTAATAATCTATATATTATTAGTAGTAATTTATTTTTTAATTAATTATCGTGTAATTATCAAATTAATAAACAATTTCAAGCATAATGATGATCGAGAAGTTTTCTTCCGTAAATTTCTTGTTAAGATGTGTGTGTTTAATCTAATTGGTTCTTATATTATCGTAACTGTTTTAATAAATGTTTATGAGAATATTTATAATTTGGATTACGGTTCCGAGATCCTACCACCAATCGCGACGGGATTTTCATTTGCTTGTTTTGTTATTTTGTTAATTTGTACTATCGTTTTTCTCGCTAGAAATAAATATAAATTATACACGCGAAAAAGCAATTTAACTGAACTTTTATATGATTTATGTATTCTGATAATTATTATAGGTACAACAACAGTATTAACATCTATGGTAAGTTTATTAGAAAGACTTATCTTTGGCTATTATTAGAGATTTTTTTCACTTGTGAATATATTAAAAAAGCATATGAAAAACAATTAATTACCGTTGATGATTTATGTGAACTTTTTTTAATTAATTCTCTTTCTGAAAAAGGTTTGACAATTGATGATTTAAGGATTATTGAAGCAACATTGAGAAATGATATATCATTAAATGATGGCTACTTTTATACAAGGTATTATGGAGAATATTCTTCTTATTAATATGTTTTAAATGATGGTAAGTTATATTTATTAAACGAAGCTCTAGATAAAGCCATAATAAATCCAAAAAATAAAAGCAGAAATTATAACTAGGTTAATTTATAATAAGTAGTAAATATGATTACGGGAGTGTTTATGCAAATACTATATATTTCTTTAGGAATTATCTTATTGTTAATTCTTTCAATATTGTTTGTTTTAGGTGAAGATTTAAAACTAATTTTTTGGTACTTATTTAGTCGTAATAATATCAAATACAAAATGATCCGTAAATATGTTAAAGGCGATAAAGCATTATTCTTATTAGGCACAGTTCATGGCTTACATTATAAGTAAAGCATTTTTCGCATCTACATTTACAGGCTACCTTAAATATGATAAATCCTGAGCTTTTATTAGTTGAAAGTAGACAGGAAGAAATCGAAAAAGAGAATTTAGCTGATGGACCTTTAGAAATGCTTTTTATCCATTTATTAGCTAAAGATAAAGAAATTCCCGTAAAAGGAATTGATTGGTTTGAGATTGATATTGGAAAACCAGTAACAACAACTAAAACAAGAGATAAAGTGATTTATAATAACATTATGACTAATATAAACGGTTATAAGAGCGTATTGGTATTATTTGGTGCGTCGCATATGTTAATTACATCAAAGAAATTAAAGCGTGATGGTTATAAGCGTGTTAAATTAACAAAAGCAGAAATAGATAATATTTTCTTAAGTGAAAATGAAGGATTTAGTTATCACCCTAGTACGGCCAAATATCTTAAAATAAGAATTGAAAGCTTAAAAAAGCTTTTAAATAATAGTTTAATAAATGAGATATGGACTAAAAGAATAAATATAGTTATTGAAAATCTAACAATATTTATTGTAAAACTTGAAGGATAATGCATATTATCCTCTTTTTCTTACAACCTATTAATTGCTTTTAAATCTAATCGATTATATAATATAGCTGTATTAATTATAGGAGTGATAAGATGATTGTCTTAGTCGGAGCAAGCGCAAGTGGCAAAACTGAAATAGCTAAAATACTCTGTAAAACATATGGTTATAAAAAATGTATAACTACAACAACAAGATTAAAACGAGAAAATGAATTAGCAGACATTGATTATCATTTTATTAGTAAGCAAAAGTTTTTGAAGCAAAAAGCTAATGATGAATTTATTGAGGTAACCAATTATCAAGATAATTTCTATGGTACCCACATTAGTGATATTAATAAGGATGGCGTAGTAATTGTTGATCCTAACGGAGCTAATGCTTTATTAAGTAAGCTTAATTGTGATATATTTGTTGTCTATGTTGAATCCAGCGAGAAGCTAAGAAGACAACGAATGATAAGTAGGGGAGATAACCCAAAACTAGTCGAAAAAAGAATAAAAGCAGATCAAAGTGTTTTTCAACTAAAAAAAATAAAACATATAGATTTATCTCTTAAAAATGATCATAATTCTTTGGATAATTTGGCTGCTTTAATTCATGAATCTTATCGATCTTTATTAAAAAACTTGGATTAAATATAATATTAAGTATTGTTTTTTTAAAAAGGTTAAAAATAAAATGATAAACAAATTAGCGAGGTAGAACATGAAAACATTACTTTATATTACTGTTAATTCCAAGCCTGAACACAGTTCTGCTTGTAAAAGTGTAGGTAGAGTTTTTGTAAATGAGTTTAAAGCAAAATATCCTGATTATGAAATTAACGAGTTTGATTTATATGACATAAGTATTCCTAAATTAAAATGTCAATACTTTAACCAGCAGAGTTCTTTAGTTGATGTTAATGATTCGTCCCTTTCTAAAGCGGAAACAGAGACACTTAATCGTATTATAGAACTTGCCCAGGAATTTAAAGCAGCTGATTTTTATGTGTTTGCAGTACCGCTGTGGAATATGTTGTTTCCTTCGCCTTTAAAAGAGTATCTTGATTGTGTTATCCAAAATGATATTACCGTTAAAGTTAGTCCTGATAAAATTACAGGATTATTAAGTGATAAGAAACGAATTGCGGTGTATATTCAGTCTTCAGGGGGACCGGTACCATGGATAATCGAAGGAAAAGTAAGTCATGGTACCACTTATATTAAAGATATCTTAAAATTTATAGGAATCACTGAGTATTATGAAATATTAGTAGATAAAACGGGTTATACAGAAAAAGAACAACAAAAAGCAATTGATAAAGGGATAAAACAGGTAAAAACTTTAGTAAAGAAACTATAGATTATTTAGAAAAAGGACTAAAATCCCCGATTTAAGTCCTTTTTTAAGTGTAGGATATCATCTATC
>CALFRW010000117.1 GCA_937919135.1 uncultured Haloplasmataceae bacterium | reverse complement strand
AATTTGGAGAATATTGTAGAAACTTGTCGAATATTAAAAAAAGATTATAAAAATAGTTTTATTTAGTTGAAAAAATAATAAAAGCTCTTGAAAACACATAACATGTGAATCAAGAGCTTTTAACTAGGCATTTAAAAAAACCTAACCCAACAGCTCTTATTACATATTTAGACTAAATAAAGCGCGTCTTTTACCCTATTGAACCTTCCATATTTAGTTTCAATAATTGATTTAACTCTACCGCATATTCCATTGGTAATTCTTTCGCAAATGGTTCAATAAAACCCATAATAATCATTTCTGTAGCTTGTTCTTCAGTTAAACCACGACTCATTAAATAAAATAGTTGCTCTTCAGATACTTTCGATGTCGTAGCTTCATGTTCTAAGGTTACATCGCTGTTACTAACAATATTTGTTGGAATCGTATCAGATTTTGAGATATCATCTAAGATTATTGTGTCGCATTCTACATGCGCTTTTGCACCTTTAGCCTTTTTACCCATATTAACCAGTCCACGATAATTGACAATACCACCGCCACGAGAAATTGATTTTGAAATGATTGTTGATGAAGTATTAGGGGCTAAATGGATCATTTTAGCTCCCGTATCTTGATTTTGGTTACTTCCTGCAAAGGCAATTGAAACTGTCGTCCCTTTTGCTCCTTCGCCACGAAGAATACAAGCAGGATATTTCATATTAATACTTGAACCGATATTTCCATCTATCCATTCCATATGACCTAGTTTATCAACGATTGCCCGTTTAGTAACGAGATTAATAATATTATTCGCCCAATTTTGAACAGTTGAATAGCGACAATACCCACCTTCTTTTACGAAGATTTCAACTACCGCAGCATGTAATGAATCCTTAGAATAAATTGGCGCTGTACAACCTTCTACATAATGGACCGATGCACCTTCATCGACGATAATTAGGGTTCTTTCAAACTGTCCCATTTGTTCAGAGTTAATCCGGAAATACGATTGAAGTGGTTTTTCAACTTTAACTCCTTTAGGAATATAAATAAATGAACCCCCGCTCCATACTGCGGTATTTAAAGCCGCAAATTTATTATCTGTTGCGGGAACAGCTTTTGAAAAATATTCTTTGAAAAGTTCTGGATATGCTTTTAAAGCTGAATCAGTGTCTAAAAAGATTACTCCTTGTTCTTCTAACTCCTTTAAAGCATTATGATATACTACTTCAGATTCAAACTGAGTCGAAACACCAGCAAGAAATTTTTGTTCTGCTTCTGGTATCCCTAATTTATCAAATGTATCTTTAATTTCATGGGGTACATCATCCCAACTTTGTTCTAACTTTTCGGTTGATTTAATATAATATGTATATTCATCATAATTGATATCAGATAGATCTGGTCCAAAACCAGGATCAGGTGAATTGACAAAATGTTGATATGCTTTTAAGCGAACATCAAGCATCCATTCCGGTTCATTTTTCTTCTCAGAAATTAAACGCACTACCTTTTCATTTAGACCTTTACCCGTGTCAAAAACACTTTTAGTTTCTGTTTTAAAGCCATATTTATATTCACCAATGATGTTTTCAATATTATGATTTTGCTTTTTTTCTGCCAATCTTATCACCTCTATTATTTTTCATCAGGTACCTTATGTTTTTCAAGTACTTTATCTAGTGCATTCCAAGCTATTGTAGCGCATTTAAAACGTGCTGGAAATTGTGAAACTCCTTGATAAACTATCGCATCTCCCATATCAATTTCAGCATCATATGCTTCACCTTTAACCATATGTAAATAATTATCAATAATTTTTTTCGCGTCTTCGATTTTTAAGCCCATAATGGTTTCACTCATTACAGATGCTGCTGACATTGATATCGAACATCCAGAACCATCATGATGAACTTCTGTGATGTAATTATTTTTAACTTTAATTTGAAGTGTTAAATCATCACCACATGTAGGATTCTTTAGATGAACCTGGTAATAATCCTCACCACTTTTTAAACCTTTATTACGGGGATTTTTATAATGGTCCATAATTACTTGGCGATATAGTGTTTCTAAATTTCCATATGACATAAAAAGTTCCCCCTTACATAAATTGTGCAAAAAAGCTTTTTGCTTTTTTAATTGCTTTTATTAATTTATCAATATCTGCTTTATTATTATAAAAATATAATGATGCGCGAATTGTCGCAATTTGATTTAAACAATGCATTAATGGCTGGGCACAATGATGCCCTGCACGAATTGCGACATCATCTTCATCAAAAACACTAGCTGCATCATGTGGATGAACACCATTTATATTAAATGCAATAATTCCCGTTTCTGTTGTTGGATTATAAATAGTGATATCACTTAATTTTTTCATTTCCTTTAATAAATATGTCCTCAATTCCTCTTCCTGTTTAACGATGAAATCAAAACCGATATTAAGGAGATAATCGATAGCACCACCCAAACCTATTGCCCCCGCAATAAGTGGTGTCCCAGTTTCAAACTTATACGGTGCATCTTTATATGTTACTTCCTGTAGTCCTACGTAATCGATCATATCACCACCAAATTCAATTGGTTCCATGCTTTGAAGGAACTCATATTTTCCATATAAAACGCCGATTCCTGTAGGACCACACATTTTATGCCCCGAAAAAGCTAAAAAATCGCAATCTAAAGCTTTTACATCTACGCTTTGATGCGGAACAGCTTGTGCTGCATCAACAATAACGATTGCTCCCTTTTCATGTGCTAAATTAATAATTTCTTTTATTGGAGTAATATAACCCATCGCATTCGAAACATAGTTTAAAGCTACAATTTTTGTCTTATCGGATAATACTTTCTTAAAATTTTCAACTGTTATTTTCTTTTCTTCATTTAAGGGTACATAAACTAGTTTAGCTTTTTTTATTCTTGCGACATTTTGCCAAGGAAGCATTGATGAATGATGTTCTAACTCAGATGTTATTATTTCATCGCCTGCTTTTATTTCATTCATTCCTAAACTAGAAGCAACAAGATTTAATGCACTAGATGCTCCTCTAGTAAAAACAACTTCTTCAAATTTACAATTTATAAAATCAGCCACTTTTTGACGTGCTTTTTCATATAAATCAGTTGCTTCATAACTTAAACGATATACGCCACGATGAATATTAACACCTAAATCACGATAATAATGATTTATCATATCGATTACTGGTTTAGGTTTTAAAGAAGAAGCAGCATTATCTAAATAAGCTAATGAACTATTAGCCAACACCCAAAAATCTTGCCGAATTTCGTTCACATCCATAATATCATCCACTTTCAGTTTAAATTGACAATTTATCTTCAATGGTTTTAATAAAACTATTTCTAAGTTTATCTGATGAAATCATTTCGATGATTGGATATAGGAAACCAATAATAATTAATTTCTCAGCATCCTTTTTCGCAAGACCACGACTCATTAAATAATATAATTGCTCCTCGCTAACTTTACCAATTCCTGCTCCATGGCCAGCCATTACATCAAATTCATCAATTAATAAATAGGGATTCGCAGTAACCTTAGCATCATCAGATAGGATTATTATCCTTGAATTTTGTTGTGAATTAGAACTTTTCATGCCTTGATGTATCTTTCCAATTCCATCAACATATAAGTATCCTTTATCTTTTACAATACCATGGTTAATTATTCTCCCCACAGTAAAAGGTGCTAAGTGCTCTACATTTATCGTAATCGCATGTGTATTTTCCTTATCAGTAAATAAAACATTTCGTGATTCACAATAAGCATTTTTACCAATTAAGCTGATAATATTATCACTAATAGTATGGCAATCGTTTAATTGACCTAGGGCATAAATAAGTGTAGCATCATCATAAACATAGCCAGCCCGATGAATAAATGCTTGCGAGTGGTTATTTAAACGATCAATTCCTACATAGTTTAATTTCGCATTATGGTAAACATTTACTTCACTAACGTAATTAAAATTAATATTTGTTAAATTATCAAGTTTTTCAACAATCGTTAACTCACTATTTTCTTGACAATTAATTAATGTATAATGAATTAAATCACTTTTTTCACCAATTATATATAATTTTAATTCCTCAGTAATAAACAAATTTTTAGGTACTTCAATATATAAGAAGCTATTAATAAATGCTTGATTAATATTTATTAGCTTATTATCTGAATGATTCTTAAATCTCGCTTTAAAGATTTCTAATACTTGTAAATCATTTTGTTTTAAAGCAGTAAAATAACTGGTAACTTTTACCTTTTTAAAAGC
>CALFRW010000116.1 GCA_937919135.1 uncultured Haloplasmataceae bacterium | reverse complement strand
TTTTATTAAAACAAGTAGCTGAAAGACTAAAAACATTAGTAAGAGAAAATGATACGGTAATCCGTTATTCAGCTGATGAATTTTTAATCATTCTATACAATGTAAATAGTGAAAATAACATTGAAAAAATTGCCTTAAGAATTATTGAAAAAATAAAACAACCATTTACTGTATTAAATAAACAAGTTAATGTTACATGTAGTATTGGCTTAACATTTTTACCACAGCACGATAATTGCTTAGAGAATTTAATTGAAAATGCTGGTATCGCTTTGAGTGAAGCTAAAAGTAGCGGTAAAAATAAATATATTATTTTTAATTACTTATTAAAAAATACATTTAATGAAAGATTTAATAAAATAACAGGCTTAAAAGCCGCACTAAAAAATAATGATTTTGTTGTTCATTATCAACCTAAAGCCTATACCGCTACTAATGAGATCTATGAACTAGAAGCTCTCATTAGATGGAATCATCCTAGTTTAGGATTAATATATCCCAATGATTTTATCACACTGGCTGAAGAAATTGGTATTATCAAAGAAATTGATACTTTAGTTTTAATAAAGGCCTGTGAACAAATAAAACATTGGGTAAATGTATGCAAATCACCATATAGTATTACAGTAAATATCTCACCGCTATTTTTTATGGATCATGACTTTATTAATAAAATTGATACCATTATCTCAGAGGTTGGTATCGATTCTTCTTATCTAGGTATCGAGATCACTGAAACTGTTGCCATAAATGATACGGAAAAAGCAATAAATACCATAAATGAATTAAAGAACAGAAAAATCAAAGTCTATTTAGACGACTTTGGAAAAGGATATTCATCGCTTAATTATTTAAAACACCTTCCAATAGACTATTTAAATATTGATAAGAGTTTTATCGATGGAATAAATGTTAACCGTATTGATGAAGAAATAATTAGTAACATAATCTATATTTGTTCATTATTAGGCATTAAAGTAATATCTGAAGGAATTGAGACTTTAGAACAACTCGATTTTATTAAAGCTAAAAGCTGTTTTGGTTATCAAGGCTATTTACTTAGTAAACCAATGTTAATTGAAGATTTAAATATTTAAAAAAAGTGTGAGTAATTTTCACACTTTTTTCATTTTATTACGCGATAACAAGTTTGATATTTGCTTTATTAAAGACCTTCAAATAACTATCATCTGGTTCTTTATCGGTAATGATATAATCAATATCATCAAAGTTGCAACTACCGCATAAAAATATTTTATTAAATTTGGTGTGATCTGCAAGTAATATATGAGTCTTTGAATTCAACAACATTTCTTTTTTAATGAGACTTTGTTCAAAACTTGCTTCTGTTACTCCTTGGTTAAGCGATAACCCGCTGCATGAGAAAAAGAAATAATCACAATTAAATTTCCTGATATAATCTAGGGAATCAGCACCTAAGACGCAGTTAGTTCTGGAATAGACAATTCCAGGAGTAAAATAAATTTTCGAGTTATGGTTTTGGAGTAAGATCATCGCATTATTAAAACTATTTGTAACGACTGTTAAATCTTTAAAATGCGGAAAATAATATAATAAGTGACTAACAGTACTACTGGAGTCCAGAAAATATGAAGTATTGTTCTGAATAAAGTCCATTGCTTTTAGGGCAATCTTTTTTTTCTCTTTTATTTGTGTTTGTTCACGAATAATGAAAGATGACTCATCCGATAAGGATTCAACAATTGTTGCACCTCCATATGTACGTTTTATTAATCCTTTTTGTTCCATTTTTGTTAAGTCTCTTCTTACAGTTGCTTCACTTATATATAAGGATTCTTGGATTTTCTTAGTAGAGACAGTTTTTTCTTTTTGTAAAATTTCGAGTATTTTTTGATGCCGTTCATTAATTAACAAAATGTATCCCCCGCCTTTTTCCTTGATATAAATAGATAAAAACACTTACATTTGATTGACTTTGACAATATTATACAAAATTTGTGATTGATTGTCAAGATAACGGTCAAATGTTGACAAAAAAAGTCACGTACGGCTATAATTGAAGTATATTCAGTATAGGATGTGAAGTTATGAAATCGTACTTTTTATCATTTGATCTTGGTGCATCAAGTGGTAGAGCTATTGTAACAGTTAAAGAAAAAAACTCACTTAAGCTAGATGAAGTATATCGTTTCCCGATATCTACTTATAAGAAAAATGATACCCTTTATTGGAATTTTTCCGATATAATCCTAAATATTAAAGTTGGTTTACGTAATGCTTTTGCTAAGTATCCAAAAATATTATCAGTTGGCATCGATACTTGGGGCGTTGATTATGGTCTTATTTCGCACTCGGGGGAATTATTAAGTGATCCTATAAGTTACCGGGATACAAGAGGTAAAACGGTACGCGATGAAGTTTATAATATTATTTCATATGATGATTTATACTGCAAAACTGGTATTCAATATATGCACTTTAATACAATTTATCAGTTAGCATATGATGTTAAGAATAATCCTGAATTATTAAAAAAAGCTGATAAGTTATTATTATTACCCGATTTAATTGCCTTTTTTCTCACTGGAGCAAAAAGAATCGAACTAACAAATTTATCAACAACTAATTTTTATGACTTTAAGAAAAAATCAATTATTGAGGAATTAGAACATTTAGGTAACCTATTCCCTGAGATAATTTATCCTGGTGAAACATATGGAATAATAAAAACTGAATTAGCTAAAGAACTAGGGATAAAGCAAATCCCTGTAGTAGCAGTTTGTTCTCATGATACTGCTAGCGCAATCTTAAGTATTCCGCTACCCAGAAAACATATATATATTAGTTCTGGTACTTGGAGCTTATGTGGTACCTTATTAAAAAAACCAATTACAAGTGAAATGGCATTAAAAGAAAACTACACCAATGAAATTGGTTACAACCATAAAATTAGATTTCTTAAAAATATTATGGGGTTATGGATAGTCAATCAATGCCAAGAAAAATGGTCAGAAGAAGGTAAGCGCTTTACCTATTCTGAACTTGAAAGAATGGCGTTAGCTTCAAAACCCTTTATGTCATTTATTGACCCTGATGCTCCTGTGTTTGCTGAACCTGGTAACATGCCAGCAAAGATTCAAAATTATTGCCTGGTGACTGGGCAATATATACCACAAAGTATTGGTGAAATCTTCAGGTGTGTTTATCAAAGTATGGCTTTTAAATATCGGTATGTTGTTGAAAGGTTAGAAAAAATTGTTAATTATCAATATAAATCAATTGTAATTGTCGGTGGTGGATCAAACATCGCTTTACTTAACCAAATGACATCATCAGCGACCAAAAAGGATGTTGTAATTGGACCACAAGAAGCAAGTACTTTAGGTAATGCCCTAATATTAATGTTACAGGCAAATGTGATTGGTTCAATTGAAGAAGGGAAGAAACTAATTAAAAATTTTATTGGTAGTGAAAAATATTCTCCTTTACAAGAAGATGAATATGATCGGCATTATCAACAATTTTGTAAAATAATCGAAAGGTAGTGACATTATGTCATTAGTTAAAGACAATTATCAAATCGCAAAAAGAATGTATGCTGATATTGGTGTTGATACAGAAAAAGCAATCAACCAATTAAAAAAGCTAAAGATTTCTTTACAATGTTGGCAAGGTGATGATATCGAAGGCTTTTTATTTAAAGACAATAAATTAAGTGGGGGAATTCAAGTTACAGGTAATTACCCAGGAAAAGCTCGAACACCTGAAGAGTTAAGAGCTGATTTAGCTTTTGCCTTAAGTTTAGTACCTGGCAAACATAAAGTTAATTTACATGCTATATATGCTGAGAGTGATGAATCGATTGACTTAGATGAAATCAAACCCCAACATTTTTCTAACTGGGTATCCTGGGCTAAAGAAAATAACTTAGGACTTGATTTTAATCCCACATGTTTTGCACATGAAAAAGCTGATAGTGGTTTTACATTAAGCTCAG
>CALFRW010000115.1 GCA_937919135.1 uncultured Haloplasmataceae bacterium | reverse complement strand
TACTTCCAGATTGGTGAACATAAACATCTGGAACTGGCCATTGTTCAACAAAATTCGTAGCCCTTGATCCATAGATAAATTCTCGTGATCCGAATTGTGTTGCAATATCATATGTAACTGGTGCACCTTCTTGAGGATAAGAAGAGGTGTAACCGCATTTATTAGTTTCTGTCAAAACAAACATTTTACCATTTTCAACAATGGCATTTTCTAAAAATAAAGTAGCTGCTACTTGACCGGCAGGTTCATTACCATGAGTACCGCCCAAAACAAGTAAACTTGGGCCTGGTTTGCCGCTATCAATAATAAATATATCAGCATCACCACAAGTATTTTTTAGTTCTGGATTATATTTACTTAACTTTTCAGTTTCAACAATGCCTTCACGAATAACAAACACCGCTTCTTTTTTACGAGTTGCATTAAAGCTAAGCCCTGTAATAATTGTCACCGATAAAGCAAGTAAGATATAAAAGCTAAATGATATTATTTTTTTTCGATTTATTTTCATCTATTTCACCATCAACATTCTTAGTAGAAACGGTATAATTACAATTGTCGCATTAATTTTCTCCGTCTTTTTTTCATAATCATATAAGTTCCAAATTACTAATCCCAAAATTACCAATATTATTAACCGATAAATTAACAATAACATATTAGTTACCTCCTTAATTTTTGTATAATTATTAAAATATTGCAGGTGCGATTACAGTTATATATAACATGGTATAGATGATTATCACACCTATTGGGATTAACAATTGCTTAAAGACATTTAGATATCTTTCTTCTCCAACAATTTTTGCAGACGTTGAGCCAGCTATTGCTATTGGCGGTAAAATATCCCCTATAGATGCTAGCATTGATATTCCACATGCTACGGGAACTGCTCCGTAAATAACTAACGATAATACATATGGTCCTCCAAAGATTGAGGCTGATGCAAATGCAGAGATAGCTCCAAATACTGGAATTGCTATCGCCATTGCTACATATTGCAAGACCACTGGTAATTGTAATACCAAAATTACAAATGCACCTCGAACACCATTTAACGTTATCGCTTGAACAAACATGCCAACACCTAGAAGCATTGCCATAGTAGGTAACGACTTATCTACAGCCAATTTAACAGTATGTAATACATTTTGTTTTTTTCCCACAAATAAAGCTGGAAGCGCAGAGATAATAAAAATCAATGGCATCCCTAATGGAGCAATTACAAATGGAAATACTTGAACTAATATTAGTAAAACAAATAAGGTAATTAATGGTAAATAAACTAGCGCGTTTACTTCATTTTGAATATTGAAATTTATTTTATTTTTTATTTCCTCGATATTAACTTTATTTACATGTTTACGTCCTAGAAATAGAACTGTAAAAATTGCTAAAGGTAAAGATAAAACTAAAAGTGGTAATTCAAAACCCATATACGGTAAATCAACTATCTCGCAGATAACCATAACAGGAATGTTAACTGGAGGAGCAACAACACCGAATATTGCACCTGCACCAATTATTGCTGCCGCTTTAGTTTTTGGGATTCCTAATGCAACTAATACTGGTGCTACAAGCGCTCCTGAAGTTATAACTGCTGTAACAGATGAACCAGTTATCATAGAAGGGATCATTATTAAAAGCATTAAAGCAATTAACATAAATGTCGGATACTTATAAAATTTTCTGACGATAAGAACACTAAAAGCATCCAATGTCCCGGCTTTTTCAATAATACTCATATAAATCATTGCACAGACAATAACTAATACTACATCAAAGTAAGCAAAACTTCCTTCAATTAAATGTCTTGGTATTTCTAAAAAGATCTCCATTCGAGTGAATGAATAAACAATTAATCCTAACACTGCTGAACATATTATCGATATTCCTGAGGGTAACTTAAACTTAATAGCACAAACCAAGAATGTTGTTACCATAAGGATTAAAAGTACTACTTCAAATATCATTTTAGTATCCCAACGCCTTTCCATCACGACGTGGGTCTGCCCCACCGTGTAGCTCACCTGTTTCTATATTAAATTTAACACCTTGTACACCACCAAAGAATAAATCAATATTATCTACTCCATGTACTTTTACGTCATATCCTAGGGTAGCTAATTCACTTTTAATTGAATCAGGAATCCCTTTTTCAATATCTAACAGTTTCATACCTGATGTTGCTTCAGGAGAGTTGGCAGCGTAGCAATAAATACGATTAGCATTAATTGCTTCTTGCATATCCATATTAAAATCAATCATATTTACAATTGTTTGGAATACAGTTCCAACAATTCTCATACTTCCTGGAGAACCAAGAGCTGCATAAGGGTTTCCATCTTTCATAATGATTGTTGGTGTCATATGACTTAATGGTTTTTTATAAGGTTCAACTCGTGAGTTACTTATAGGATTAAGACTGAAACCACTTAAATGGTTATTTAGGACTAATCCTGTACCCTCAACAAATATACCAGATCCAAAGAAATAGTTTATTGTTTGAGTACTAGTAACAATATTTCCAGCCTTATCAACAATTGTATAATGAGTAGTTGAGTAAAATTCATCATCATTTTCATTATAATTAGCGCTTACAGAATACTCTAAATCATCTCCAACTTGATGTGCTCGTGGATCTCCCCATCCAAGACCATCCCCACGAAGTACGACTGCTTTTTCTGGGTCATATAAATCAAAACGTTCAGCAGCATACCCTTTAGATGTTAACCCTCCAACAGGTACAGGGACAAATGCTGGGTCAAAGATATATTGACGTTTATCACCATATGCTATTTGTTGTAAAGAGGCAATTAGATGATAATATTCAGTACTATTACGATCTAATGAACTTACTTCTTTTACAGTATTATTGTAAACTTCTAATAAATTTAACATTTCAATTACTGTAGTTCCTCCAGCACTGGTAGGTGGCATTGATATAATATCGTAACCTTGATAGGTTCCTGTAACAGGGTCTAATTTTTTTGTTAAATCCATTCCCCGTGCCATATCCTCCATTGTGATGTATCCACCAGCTTCTTGAATTGTATCAACAATAGCTTGAGCAATTTCACCAGTATAGAAAGCTTCCTTACCATCCTTAGCTATTTTTCGCATAGTATCAGCTAAATCATGATTTTTTAGAATATCACCTTCTACTAAAGGAGTAAATCCATCTGATGTATAAGTAGGATAGGTGTAATCAGGATATCTGCTTATTTTTCCCCAACTATCACTAATTGCTTTAGCTAAAGTTTTATCAATCGCAAATCCATTTTCTGCCAGTTCGATCACTGGATCTAAAACTTCTTCTAAAGTTAATTTACCACTTGCATGGTTTTCAAATACTGTTAATAATCCATCGACTTGCATTGGGACACCAATTGATAACACACCATCATCTAGTTCTGCGTCAACGGAATATTTTGAAGCATTACCTTCAGCTCCTACAAATTCTTGGTAATCGTAAGCAGCCAGCTCTCCTGTGGTAGCATCATAGCCAACTAGATATCCTCCACCTCCCATACCAGAAGCGTTTGGTTCAGCAACACCTAATGCAAAAGAAATAGCTACTGCAGCATCAAATGCATTCCCGCCAGCCTTTAGAACATCTAATCCTATCTTGCTAACATGAGCATTAGCTGTTGCAACCATACCATTTTTCCCGATTGCATCACGTACAGATAAATCTGTATAGTCTTGGTTTTTACCATTTTTATCACTTGTATCTACATTATTATTTTTACATCCAGCTAAGAATATTGTTAATACTAATAATGTAACTAAAGATAAAAATTTGGTTAATTTTGATTTCATATTTTCTCCTCCTTATTATTTTTGATATTACATAAATTTTACTCTTATACAATTTTTATCCTCTTTTATATAATAAATCGATGATGGTTCCATCACGATACTCAACAATTCCAACAATTTTATTCGTAAACTCTACCTCTTCTGGTATTCCAACAAGATTATCAGAAATTTTTTTCAACTCTTGAATTGTCATAATAGGTAAATTGGTTTGCCTAAATCTTTCAATCAAATCACGCCTTCTTGGATTGATCGCAATTCCTCGTTCAGTTACAAGGACGTCTACTGTTTCACCAGGGGTTGTTTTACATATTACATGTTCTTTAATTACGGGGATTCTGGCATTAAATAATTGTGATACAATTATCGTCACTTTAGAACCATAGGCTGTATCACTATGTCCACCGGAACCGCCCATTATTTCTCCTGTGGAAGAAGTAGTAACGTTAACATTGAAATCTAAGTCTATTTCGGTAGCTCCAAGAATCACATAATCTAAATCATTGACAATACAATCATCATTTATATTCGCATATTTAGATGCACTTATCGGTATATGGGCTTCATTTTCCCGAATTGATTGAACTGCATCTAAATCAAAACATTGAACATCATATAATCTTTCAAATAATCCTTCTTTAAGCATATCTACCAAGTAGCCCGTAATTCCACCACTAGCAAAACTACCTTTTACATTTTCTTCCTTCATAATTTCTTTTAAATAATGTGCAACAGCTAGACTAATACCGCCAGCACCTGTTTGGAAAGAAAAACCATTTTTAAAATACCCAGAATATTTAATTACTTCCGCTGCTAAGCGGGCAATCTTTAGGCCAATTGGATTTCTTGTTATTTTTGTTGTACCAGAAACAATCTTGCTAGCTTCCCCAATCGAATCAACCTTAATTATGTAATCAATATACTTACCTTCAATATGAGGTTTGTCAACTGAAATAACAAAATTATCTGTTATAGCAACAGTGTTTTTAGCAAACCATGCATCAGTAACTGCATATCCGATTGCTCCACAAGCATTTTTACCGAGCGAACCGTTAATATTCCCACGATAATCACAAGACGGAGCAGCAATAAATGCCACATCTATTTTTATTTCTGAACTTTCAATAATTCGTGGTCTACCTCCATGAGTATGCATAACTACAGGTTTTTTCATTAAACCCTGGCTTATTGCTTCTGCCACAGGTCCTGATATATATGCAGAATAAATTTGGGTTACAACACCCTCCTTAATTAGTTTTACCAGTGGTTCATGACAGGGAAATATAGAACTTGCAAACAATGTTAGGTCCTTAACATTACGTTTGGCAATTTCCTCCATCACCATATTTAAAACATAATCTCCATTTCGCATATGATGATGAAAAGAAATAACTGAGCCATCCTTAATTGTTAATTCATCTAATAAATTTGAAATATTTTTTCTTAATTTATTTAGTGAATTATTTTTCTTGGTCGGTTTAAGAATTACTTGATCCTTAATAACTTTGCTATACGAATACATTTTATAATTTTTTTTATACCCATCAATTTGCATGATACTCACCACTATTCTTGATTAATCCAAGCTTTTGTGCAACTACTATTGTTTTTTCAGCACGTTTGATAATTGGTAAATCAACCATCTTTCCATCAATCGCAAACACTCCTTTGCCTTCCTTTAGGGCCTGCTTATTTGCATTGAGGATGCGCATTGAGTGATTAATTTCTTGGATAGTTGGTGTAAAACACTTATTGATAGATGTTATTTGTCTTGGGTTAATCGACGCCTTACCAGTAAAACCTAATTTTTTGGCAAAATTTGTATCTTCGATTAATCCTGCTTCATCATTTGTATTAGTGAAAGGTGTATCAATTGCCTTTAATTTTAATGCATGAGCTGCATTTAGGAGTCTCGTTCGAGCATAAAATATTTCTTCTCCTGATTTCGTACGCTCACAAGTTAAATCAACACATAAATCCTCTCCTCCAAGCATCAGACCTATACACCTGTCACTTGTTTCGAGAATATCAAATACTTTTTCAACTCCAAATGCAGTCTCAATTAGGACTAATATCTTAATTTCTGAATTTATTTCAGTTAATTTATTGTCTAAATCCTTTACACTTTGAATATCAGCTTTAGGCAACAAAATCGTATCAATATTCAAGTTCTTTACCACTTCGATATCTTTTTGATAATCTTCTGAATCGAAAGGATTAATCCTAACGATTAATTCTATATTCTTAAAAATAATCGCATTTACCAATTCCTTAAGTAAAATTCTAGCAGCATCTTTTTCATCAAGTGATACTGAATCTTCAAGATCAATAATTATACTGTCAGCATCGAAGACATCAGCATTTTGTAACATCCCTGGATTATTGCCAGGTATAAATAACAAACTCCGTCTTAACTCATTCATTACTTACACCTCTTTTGATTGCTGTTATCATTCTAGCGCGAATGGTATAATCTAATGCTCCTTTGTCAATTGCCTTGACTAATACATGATTAATATTATTTTCTTTTAAAACATCTTTAATGACTTTTTTAATTTGATACCCAAAACAATCATAAACAACACTTTCCAATTCAATGAGATTTTCTTCATATCCCGGAAAGAGCATGATATAAATATCATTCGATTCATAAGTACCGGCTTTTGATGGCTTAATTATATCCATCAAAATCACCTTCTATTAACTTTCTTACGGTACTCCAAAATTCGTAATACTCGTTTCATTTCATTATAAACTATCATATAACCTTCATCGAAGCCCATACCTGGTTTAGCTAATACTTGATCTGCATTAAGGGCCATCGCAATTTGTGTTGTTATTTCTGCTGAACGGTTGGTTTCATTACAAGTACCCCCACTATACACCCCAACATTATGTGCTTTACAATATTTCATAGCCTCAATTATATTATTAATTCCTCCTAATACTGGAGTCTTAATTTGCAACATATGGGCAGCCTTGTTTTCAACAAATAGTTTTATATCATCCATGGTATTACACCATTCATCAGCTACAATTTGTATTGGAATTTTCCTTG
>CALFRW010000114.1 GCA_937919135.1 uncultured Haloplasmataceae bacterium | reverse complement strand
TAATTAACTGTTTTTTGAGAATCTCAAATGAATATTTTCGATTTTCTTGAAGTCCTTCACTTACTTCAGGAATAATATAATCAATTATTTTTAAAGCTAATAAATCTTCACTAGTTAACTTCATCATCTCTGCACAACTTTTTGCCATTGTTACATCCTTATACAGTATTGTCGCAAAACCTTCTGGTGATAAAATCGAATAAATCGCATTTTCAAACATCCAAACTTCATCACTAACACCGATTGCTAATGCACCACCACTACCACCTTCACCTAAAACAATTGATATTAATGGTACTTTTAAACTAATCATTTCCCGTAAGTTTTCCGCAATCGCAATAGCTTGGCCTCTTTCTTCAGCACCAATACCTGGATAAGCACCCGGTGTATCAATGATAAAAATTACTGGTCGACCAAACTTCTCTGCTTGTTTCATAAGTCTTAAACTTTTTCGATATCCTTCCGGATGAGGCATCCCAAAATTATGCTTTATCTTATCAGCAGTAGAAGTTCCTTTTTCTTCAGCGATTACTGTTACAGGATATTTACCTAAAAAACCAATGCCACCAATAATACTTGGATCATCACCATATACGCGATCACCATGTAACTCACAAAAGTCTTTAATTAAGTAATCAATTAAATTTATGGCCGTTGGTCTTTTAGGGTGCCTAGCTAATTCGACCTTCTTCCATACTTGAGCCTCAGTCAAATTTTCCATATCAATCCACCTTCTTATGTACTAACAAAATATGTGATAGTATTTGTTTTAACTGTTTCCTTTCACAAATCAGGTCAACAAAACCTTTTGCTAATTGAAATTCTGCGGTTTGAAAACCCTCAGGTAAATCTTGTCTAATGGTCTCCTTAATTACTCTTTGCCCTGCAAATCCAATTAAAGCGCCCGGTTCACTAATAATTATATCTCCTAAAAAAGCAAAACTAGCTGCGACTCCTCCTGTTGTTGGATGCGTTAACACACTAATATAAAGCAAATTTTTATCGCTATGATATTTTAAAGCACTACTTGTTTTAGCCATTTGCATAAGTGAAAGAATTCCTTCTTGCATTCTGGCTCCACCTGAAGCAGAGAAAAGCACTAATGGTAAGGAATTATTTGTCGCATATTCAATGATCCGAGTCACTTTTTCACCAACAACACTTCCCATACTTCCCATCATAAAATGACTATCTAAGACACCAATTGCAACCTTTTGTTGACTTATTCTAGCTTCACCACATAAAAAGGCCTCATTTAATTCAGATTCCTGTTGATATCTACTAATTTTTTCTTCATATCCAGGAAAATTGAGCGGGTTTATTGTTTTTAAGTTATTAAACATCTCTTTAAAACTATTTTTATCACAAATAAGCTTAATTCTTTCCTTAGCTATTAACCGATGATGATAAAAACATTTAGGACATACATAATTTGCTTTTAGTAAGTCTTCGTTGAAAACTAATTCTTGACACTTATCACATTTTGTAAATAAACCATTAGGAATATCAAGTTTTTCAGTCTTAATGTTTTTCTTACGAACTTTTCTTTTAAAAGTCGCGACTTTCGTTTTTCGGTCTTCTAAAAAGTTTTCCATATTAATACTCCTCACCGGTAGTAATAAACCAATTAATAAAACCTGTATCATAAATTCCCCTAACAAACTCTGGGTTATGCATAATTAAATATTGAAACTCAATATTTGTCTTAATACCATCGATAACAAATTGTTCTAAAGCAACACGCATTTTACGAACCGCTTCTTTTCTGGTATTACCATAACTAATTACTTTTGCGAGTAAAGAATCATAATAAGGTGGTACTTCATAATTACTATATAAATGTGTATCAAGTCTAATCCCATTACCACCAGGTAAGATTAAATTCTTAATTACTCCTGGACTGGGACGAAAATCAAGGGTTGGGTCCTCAGCATTTATCCGGCATTCAATTGCACAGCCATTAATACTAATATCTTTTTGTGTTATTGTAAGCTCCTGCTTATAAGCAATTTTTATTTGCTCTTTTACAATATCAATACCTGTCACCAATTCAGTAACAGGGTGTTCTACCTGAATCCTAGTATTCATTTCAATAAAATAGTAATTACCCTGCTTATCAACGATAAACTCTACTGTACCCGCACTCTCATAACCTACTTCCTTCGCAATTCTAATTGCCGAGTTACCAAGATCTTCACGTAATTTCGTATTAATAAAAGGACTAGGAGCTTCTTCAATTACTTTTTGATTTCGTCTTTGAATTGAACAATCAC
>CALFRW010000113.1 GCA_937919135.1 uncultured Haloplasmataceae bacterium | reverse complement strand
GTGTAAAATAATAAATAAAAATTTAATGATTAAGAAAAACAAATAGGTTAAGCAAATTGCTTAACCTATTTGTTAAACCGTCGTTAATTATATAACTTAAATTTTCAACTGTAATATCACAGTTAAAAATACTAAACAAAAAATACCCTTTATAATAATTATGCTTTTAATATATGTAAATTATTCAGTTTTGAAGCATTTTCCGATATTATTTTATCAATCTAATTCAAGCCACTTTTTAACTTCTGTTTCAGTTCCTAAAACATAATGTTGAGGTTCCACCTCGATCCAACTTCCAACATCATAATTAACCTGACTTTTATCATACACTAACCTTGTACGTGAGAGTTCATAATCAGGATCTGGTAAGGGAATAGCTGAAAGTAAAGATTTTGTATAGGGATGAATTGGATTATCATTGATTTGATCTGACGACCCTAATTCTAGTAACTTACCTAGATGCATAACACCTATACGATTAGAAATATATCTAACCATTGATAAATCATGGGCAATAAATAGATAAGTTAAACCAAATTCAGCTTTTAGATCATTTAAGAGATTTACCACTTGAGCTTGGATTGAAACATCAAGTGCTGATATTGGTTCATCAGCGATAATAAAATCAGGACTAGTAATTAATGCTCGGGCAATACCAATTCTCTGCCTTTGTCCTCCGGAAAATTCATGCGGGTATCTCCCAGCATGATCTTTGCTTAAACCCACTTTTTCAAGCATTTGCATAACCTTTTCTTCTCTTAAATCTTGTACCTCAGCTTTAGTTAATCCGTTAGTGTCAATAAGATGATGCACATCTATTCCCTCAGCAATAATATCAATGACTCTTAGACGAGGATTCAGGCTAGCCATCGGATCTTGAAAAATCATTTGTACTGATTTTCTAAAACGAGGTTTAACGATATTATCATTTTTCGCATTTTTAATTTTGCTTTTTAAAACTTCTATATCTTCTTGACTATTAAGCCGATAATTTTCTTTTAAAGCAATAATTTGTTTTTCTTTTGTTTTTATTTGCTTCTTAATTGTTTGTTTTAAACTGTTTGTTGCTTTTTGTAATTGTTTTTGTAATTGATCAATATCTGCTTCGAGTTTTTGAATCTCATCACTTTGATGATTTTTTAAACTATGAATCTCCTTTTTCCAACTTTCAATTGACATATTTCCGACGGCAATTCTTTCACCACGATAATAAATCTCACCACTAGTTGGTTCATAAAGTCTAATAATACTTCTGCCAGTTGTTGATTTACCACTTCCAGATTCACCTACTAATCCAAAAGTTTCACCTTTATAAATTTGAAAAGAAATATCATCCACGGCTTTGATTATTGTTCCACCACTGATATTAAAATATTGTTTTAAATTTTTAACGTCAAGTAAAATCTCTTTATTCATCGCGTTTTACCACTCCCTTTTTAGCATAACGCTTTCTAATGATACTAGGCATTTCTACTTTAGGAGCATCTTTATGTAATAACCACGTTGCTGCATAATGAGTAGCGGAAATTTTAAATAAAGGCGGTGCTTCAATAAAATCAATTTCCATCGCATAATCACTCCGTAAGGCAAAAGCATCACCTTTAGGAGGATTTAATAAATTGGGTGGTGTTCCAGGAATCGAATAGAGGCGTTCCTTAATATCTTCTCGATCGGGCTTCGATGCAAGTAGCCCCCAAGTATACGGATGACGAGGTTCATAAAAAATTTCTCGCGAAGTACCAATTTCACAAATCTTTCCCGCATACATTACCGCAACCCTATCTGCGATATTGGCTACTACTCCTAAATCATGAGAAATAAAAATCACAGCACAGCCTGTTCTTTTTTGTAAAGCTTTTATTAACTCAATAATCTGAGCTTGAATCGTGACATCTAAAGCAGTTGTTGGTTCATCACAAATAAGAATCTTAGGATTACATGCTAAAGCAATCGCAATCACAATTCTTTGGCGCATTCCACCTGAAAATTGGTGGGGATATTGCTTCATCCGTTTTTCAGGGTGATCAATACCAACTAAATTTATTAACTCCATTGCTTTACGTTGTAGATCATTATATGAGAGAGTTTTTAATTCTTGTTTTATCTGCATTAATTCCCATTTTATTGCTTTTTTATTTTCTTGGCAACTTCGATATTTATCAAGTAATCTCTTTTTTTTAACTTTTAACTCATTTATTTTATTTAAGCGTTCTTTTTGTAATGCTTCATATTTTGCTAGTTTTACGATTTTATTTTTCTGGATTTGTTTTAATTCTTGTTTTAAAACACTAATTTTCTGATTTTTTTCTTCATTATTTGGTAACTTTTCTAAGCGGCTTATATATTCAGTTAGCGACTTAACACTTTCCTCACTTTCTTTAATGATGTTCTTTTTTGTCTCAACTACCCGATGTTTAATTAATGGCTCCATTATTTGTTTTCCAATCGTCATTGTCGGATTTAATGATGTCATTGGGTCTTGAAACACCATTGCAATTTCGCGTCCGCGAATATGATGCATTTGGGAATCTTTTAGTTTAGTGATATCAATAATTTCACCATTATTTTTTTTATAAAGAATTTGGCCATGGGTTATTTTCCCATTTTCTGCAAGTAATTGCATGATTGCTTTTGATGTCACTGATTTACCTGAACCTGATTCACCGACAATTGCTAGTGTTTCTCCAGCTTTTAAGTCAAAACTAATATCTTGAATCGCATAAACTGTTCCCGCATGTGTTTCAAATACAATATTTAAGTTTTTGATTTCTAAAATTTTTTCCATGCTACCATCTACCTTCCTCTAAGCCTAGGATCAAGTGCATCTCTTAAGCCATTTGCCAGTAAATTTATCGCTAATAAAATAAGTGATAAGATGATTGTTGGAATCCATAACATATATGGTAACATTACCCGATTTGTAATTCCTCTCGTAATTAAATTTCCTAATGACGGTTGATCTACCGGTAAACCTAAACCGATAAATGATAAGGTAGCTTCATAAAAAATTGCTGAAGGTACATCAAAAGCTGCTAAAATAACTAATTGACTAACAACATTAGGAAGGATATGTTTAAATATTAACCGTCTACTACTTGCACCAACAGTTTTTGATGCTAAGACAAAATCATGGTCACGATAGCGCAGAAACTGGGCTCTAATCATCGTGGCAACATTGATCCAGCCAGTTAATACCATCGCTATTACCATCGTCCAAAATCCTCTTCCTAGTACTGAGGCAAGTAAGATAAGTAAAACAATACTCGGAATGCTTCCATAAATTTCTGCAAAACGCATCATCACATTATCAATTTTTGTTCCACCATAGAAACCAGCAATCGCACCATAAATTGTCCCAACTACAATATCAAAAATCGCAACTAAGATCCCGATAGAAATCGAGTTCCTTACACCAAACCAAGTACGAATCCACTGATCTCTTGCTCCATCATCGGTACCAAAGGGAAAATACACAAACTCAATATTATTTTGAGCATACATATCTTGAGTTATTGAACACATCTCAACACCTCGGGCATCAACAGTGCATGAATTAATCTCATATGTGCCTTCACGATACTTATAAGCTGTTTGTGGATTGGTTAAACTTGCTTTAGGAATCGTAAATGTACTTTTCCCATTGAACCAAGAAAACCATTCTAAGCCCTTAATTCGTGGTGGTAACCCAGACAAATATTGTTTCTCGATATATGCACCTGTATTAGGATTTTCAATCTGTGGTTCAATTATTGTTGATGTATTCGATGTTAAGGTAATAATCCACGAAAAAATATATAGTAATAGTAAAAATGCTAAGCAACTGAAAGCTACTTTATTGAGTAATAAACGTCTAAAAGAATCTTTCCAATACCCTAAACTTTTACCACTTATTGCTTCAGTTTCAACTGCCTTGTTTTTAACAAAATTAAATTTATTGACGATTTCTGGCATTTTAATCACCCCAATTAAATTTCGTTTTCATTTTAACTGCAATTTTTCGGAAAAATTTCAGAATAAAGCCCTCTTTAGTGTTTTTAGCGATTCTAATTCGCGGGTCGATTATGCCATATAGAATATCAACAAAGAGAATTACTACAACATACATTAAGCTATAAAAGAAGTTAATGCCTAAGGTAGCATAAGTTTCTTTGCTTTGCGTGAAATTAACTAAATTCATCGCGAGTCCTGGAATCGAAAAAAATTGTTCGATGACTAAAGTGCCTGTAATTAAACCTATTGACATTGGTCCTAAGATTGTAATAACTGGTATTAATGCGTTTCTTAAAGCATGTTTTATGATCACACTTGTTTTGGATAACCCTTTGGACCGAGCTAATAATATATAATCAGTATTAAGGACTTCTACTAACTCGGTCCGCATATAACGCATAATTGAAGCTATCGGTCCTACTGATAAAGCAATTATTGGCATAATTAATCCTTTATATTGGTCAAGAAGCGTATAGCCTAACTCTGGGTCTGCTCTAGTAAAGGTGAGCGGAAGGATTTGATTATTAATTGCGAAGATTTGTTGCAAAAAGGCAGCAAAAACAAATGATGGAATTGATACTCCTAGGACTCCGACTGCAGTCAAGATATTATCGATTGCGGTATTACGTTTAATAGCTGCGATTGCACCTAAAGTTATCCCGATAACAGTCCCAATTGTTAATGCGGTAAGTCCAATTTGGGCCGTTAAAGGTACTCGTTCACGAATATAATCGCGGTAAATATCTTTATAAGTATTAGAAGCGATAGTCCCCCCAAAATCTAATTTTGTAACGCGATACATATATCTGCCATATTGAACGAGAATCGGATCATTTAAACCGTACCTTTCTTCCATCCTTTCCCTTTGGTCACTGGTTAATTTGGGATTAGTAAAAGGTGAACCAGGCATTAAATATAAAAAGAAAAAGTTAATTGAAAGGATTAATATTAATGAAATAATTATTAAAATAATCCGATGCCAGATGTATTTAATCATACATAACCTCCTTTATAAAAGGGTAGCTATTATCTAATAGTTACCCCGAACTTCAATCAATGATTATTTACATTAAATTCTAAATACCATGCCGTAGTAGAACCACTAACACGAGCATTAGGATCTGTTGAATGCTCTTTTTGTGTCGCTGCATCCCGTAATACAGCCCGGTCAGTTTGACCCTGAAGATACATTTCTACCTCAGTTGCTGGAGTGATATTTGGTTTTACTAGCCACACTACTTGTTGTAAATCAACAGCTTCATTATCCCAATAGTTGGGACTCTTTGTTAAAATATGCTTATCGTCATTTTTCCAAGATGAAAAATAAAATGGACCATTAAATAACATCGTTTGTGGTTTTTGTGATGATGCATAATTAGTAAAACCTTGCTTATCAGTGCCTACAGATTTATAAAATGCTTCTTGAATTGGATAGAATGAAGGAAAAGACATTAAACCAAGAAAATATGTTGAATCATGTTCTAATGTTACATCTAGGGTAAAATCATCAACTGCTTCAACTCCTAAATTATTTAATGCTGTTTCGATATTTTCTTTGCTATCATCTGACCTTAAAGCCATCACATCACTAGCTCCAACGAGCCCGATTGTTTCAAGCATATATTGATATGGACTTGCTTCTCTTGGGTCACCCAAAAGCTTCCAGGCAAAGGCAAAATCCTGAGCCTTAACATATTGTGTCACTCCATCTACTTTATAAACTTCACCTGTTGAGGTAATCCATGGTGTTTGTCGTAATTGAAAACGATATGTAGTCGTACCAGATTCGTTTTCCGTTTTACTCCAACTTTTTGCTACTCCAGGTACATAAGGGGTCTCTCCTCTTGGATTATGACCGATAGTTAAACCTTCATTAATCGATCCTAAGACATAGAAAGAAACCTGGTCTTGTGAAGTCCATGACTTTAAATCAGGAATATTTGATGTTTCTAATAAATTTAACGTTTTACTCCCACTTTTCTTACTTTTAACCCATTTTAGGAAATAATCTGGACCTACTTTTTGTCCCCAAAGGTTCTCAATTTCGGGATTTTGTAAACTTACAGCTTGAGATTGAAAGATTGGCATAACTACCACATCATCATTAATCAGAATTTTTTCTGCTTCCAATAGAGCATTAAATCGAGCATCTCCTGTTATGACCGCATTTTTAGCATCCCTTACTAATTGATCATATTTTGTATTACTATAACCGATATTATTAAGACCAGAATTAGTGAGATATAAATCTAAAAATGTAATTGGATCTTGATAATCTGGACCCCATCCTGAAAAGATGATGTCATAATCCCCTTGTTGTTGAATACTTAATTTTTCGCCAAAAGTTACTACATTAAGGTCGATCTTGGTACCAGGTAAATTCTTTTCTACTTCAGATTTAATATGTTCATATAATGGGGTCCATGATTCCGCACTATGAACTAAAAACTTGAAAGTTACTGTTCTATCACCAACACCATGTTTTTCTTTAGCTTCTTCCCATAATCTTTTTGCTTCTTTTACATCATAGTGATTATATCCACCAGGAGCGTAGGTTACCTCGCTACCACCTGGCATTTGATATTTATCACTTGTTAAATCAGGATATTTTGCTGTAGCTGCATCCCGAAAGTCAACGCCATTATAAGCATAGAAATCGTACGGGATATAATAATCTGCAGGATAGGAGCCATTTTCTAATAACGTGGTATAATAACCTTTATTAATTGCCAGAGAAATTGCGCGTCTAACATTTACATCTTCAATCATGACTTCATTTAAGCCACTATCCTTTGTTCGCTTAGTACAACCTGCACCAAATATAATAAATAGGATAAATACTAAAAATAAAACCTTTTTCATCTAAGGTACCTCCCTTATTTTTATGTTAATTTTTGAATTATTTCAGCATAATTGACTATATTAATTAAGAGGTGATACAATGAGAAAAAGAAATATTAATATTTTTCTTTCACTATTTATCTTGTTCATTTCGCTAATTTTTACTCTAAAAATTGAAAAGACACCGCAAAAATTTGTCGATAGTTATTTTATTATTTCGAGTCTTGTAACTTTTTTGCTATTATTTAAACTATTACTAGAAAAAGGAGCTTTTAATGTCTTAGGATATAGTTGGTATAAAACAAAAGCTTATATTCTCTTTTTTTTACCAAAGTATCGTTATGAAACTAATAAAGAGGTTACATTTAGCGATTATTTAGCTTACCGAGAAACTAAAAAATGGGGAAATCTTAATACTTTAATTTTGACTGCTTTTATACACCTTGTTGTTGCGATTATTTTTTCACTTTTCTATATATAAAAAAAAGTCGGATCCGACTTTTTATTTTGTAAACGTAATTGTATGAAGTGGTGTATAAATTAATTTATTTTGCTTGTTTCGTTTACTTAACATTAACGAAATATTATTCACCAAAATTGGTTTATGAAAAGGTAAAACTTTAATATTATTTTCTTGATGGTAAATAATTTCCCTGGCAATTGTGATATGGGGGCGAAAATGAAACTTATTTGGTAATTTATAGCTTTCATCAATAATTTTATTTAAATAGTGAGCTAAATGAACTAAAGCTTCACTGTTTTCGATAACTTCAATAAAGACGAGATGTTTATTATTTCTTAAAAAGGAATTTATCTTACCAATTTTAATTTCAAAAGGGGTAAATTTCTCTGATACCTTATCTAAGATAGTGTATAAATTAGCTACTTCACCATCTCTAAATTCACCTAAAAATCGTAGTGTTAAATGAAAATTATCACTACTGGTATAATTACCTTTATAAGCAATTGTCCTGATTTGATTTTGTACTTCACGTAAATATGTTTTTACTTCATCATCAAAATTTAATGCGACAAATAATCTCATATAATCACCTTATTAGAAATATTTTAGAAAATTTAAGTATAAAAAAGTAAGGTTATTTTAATAATTATAACATAAGTACAAAATTGATTTAAGAATTTTCAGTTTTTTTCTTTAAATTACTATTTTTTACCGCAGATATAATATATAATGTTAACATAGGTATTTTTTATATCTTATGGAAGCGCTTATAAATTTAGGAGGGTTGAATAAAAAAATGAACAAATTTGAAGCGAAAGACATTCGTAATATCGCAATACTAGGGCACCAAAGCTCTGGAAAGACAACTATTACAGAATCTATCCTAAACATTACAGGAGTGATTGGAAAGAAAGGTGAAATTGAAAAAGGGACTACCGTAGCCGATTATACCAAAGAAGAAAAGGCTAGACATATTTCAATATCAACATCAGTAATTCCAGTTGAATATAATCAACGTAAATATAATATCATAGATACTCCAGGTTATGGTGATTTTGTTGGAGAAGTTAATAGTGCCTTGAGTGTTGCAAGTGGTGTTATTCTAACGATTGATGCAACAAAAGGAATTGAAGTAGGAACTGAAGCAGCATGGAGATATATCCGTAGTATTAATATTCCTGCGCTGATCTTTATCAATAAAATGGATAAAGAAAATATTAAATATGAAAATGTCTTAAAAGAGATTAGAGACACATTAGGAAATCGTGCTGTACCATTTGTTACTCCAATCGGACATGACGCAAACTTTGAAGGTTTTGTTAATGTCGTTGAGATGAAAGCAAGAATTTTTGATGGTGAAAAATGTGTCGATGCTGAAATCTGGGATGAAAAACGTGAAAAGGTTGAAGAACTACATGAATTAATTGTTGAATCAGTTGCTGAAACCGATGAAACCTTAATGGAAAAATATTTTGAAGGTGAAACTTTCACTGATGAAGAAATTAATAACGGCCTTCGGAGCGGTATTATTAAAGGAGAATTAACACCGATTATCGTTGGTTCCGCAATTAATAATATTGGCATTAATACATTATTAGATATGCTTTATGCTTACATGCCAAGTGTTGAAGATGCTCAAGAATTTGCCGGTATTAATCCTGATACTGAAGAAGAAGTAATCCGTCAAGCAAATTGCGATGCTCCATTCTCTGCTTTTATCTTTAAAACAATTATGGACCCATTTTTAGGTCAAATAAGTCTTTTCCAAGTTCGTTCTGGTAAAGTAACACGTGACCAAGATATTATTCTAAGCAATAATGGTAAAAAGTTACGGATGGGACAAATCTACTTCTTAAGAGGTAAAGAACAGATTCAAACTGATGACATCCGTTGTGGCGATATTGGCGCAGTAGTAAAAATGCAAGATTTATTTACTGGATGTACAATTAGTGATGCTGCTAATATAATTATGTATCCAGAAATAAATAATCCTAAACCAACTTACTATGTTGCGATTAATCCTAAAAATAAAAATGATGAAGATAAATTATCAGAATCATTAAACAAATTAAATAAAGAAGATCCAACATTTGAATTACTTCGTAACCGTGAAACACAACAATTTTTACTAGGTGGACAAGGCTCGATGCATACTGATGTCGTTATTGAGAAATTAAAAAATAATTATAATGTTGAAGTAACAACTGATGAACCAAAAGTAGTCTACCGTGAAACAATTAAAGGTAAAACAGAAGCTGAAGGTAAACATAAAAAACAATCTGGTGGCGCGGGACAATTCGGACATGTTTTCATTCGCTTTGAACATTGTGAAGAAGATTTTATTTTCAATGAAGAAATATTTGGTGGTTCAGTACCTAAGAACTACTTCCCTGCTGTTGAAAAAGGATTAAGGGAAGCATGTGAACATGGTATTCTTGCAGGATTCCCTGTAATCGGCTTACAAGCTACTTTATATGATGGCTCTTATCATCCGGTTGATTCAAATGAAATATCATTTAAATTAGCCGCTCAATTGGCATTTAGAGAAGGATGTAAAAATGCACAACCAACTATTTTAGAACCGATTATGAAAATCAGCGTTACAGTTAAAGATGATTTTATTGGTGATATTATGGGAGACTTAAATAAACGTCGAGGTCGTTTATTAGGAATGGAACCTGCAGAATTTGATAAATGGCAAACAATTCAAGCTCTAGTTCCACAATCAGAGGTGCTTAAATATACCATTGACTTAAAAGCTATGACTCAAGCAAGTGGAATTTTCGCAATGGAATTTGACCATTACGAAGAAGTACCACAACAAATGCAAGAAAAAATTATTGCTGAAGTTAAAGCAAGTAAAGAGAAATAAAGCTAAAGGATTAAGTAAATTTACTTAATCCTTTTTTTAATTAATAGTAATAAAATGTAAAAAAATGCGCATTTCTGTCTCGTTTTGTCTTTTACTTTAAATTTTTTGTGCTATAATTATTATAGTAAAGACAGGGGGATGGATATTATAATGTTATTTGATGCTTTTGATAACATACCAATATCATTTTTTATAATTGAGAACGATATAATAGTTGATTGTAATTTAAATGCTGTCAACCTTTTTGAATATACAAATAAAGAAAATCTTCTTGGTTTAGAACCTTTTGCTTTATCCCCTTATACTCAAGATGATGGTACAGAATCCTATAAAAAAGGTGAACACTACATTAGAGAGGCACATATTAATAAACATGTAAATTTTACCTGGCAGCATAGTAAAAGAAATGGAGAAACTTTTCTTGCCTATATAAATTTAATTAGTATTAAAAATGTTCTTTTTGCTTTAATCACAAATCTTGATGAAGTAAAGAATTATGAAGCAAAACTTCAAGAAAATGATCAAATGTATAAACTCCTATTTGAACAAAATAAGAGTATTATTTTGATTGTCGACTTAAAAACATTATTTATTACCGATGCTAATCAAGCTGCTGAGGATTTTTATGGTTATAATTTAGCTGTTTTAAAGACAAAAAAGTATCCAGATTTACTGATGGACACCGAAAATCTCGACTTTTATATTGAACAAGTAATGACTAATAAACGCAATATCTTTTTTACGAAACATAAACTCGCAAATGGAGAAATACATGATGTTGAAGCGCGAATCTTTTTAATAACGATTAATAATATCGATTATCTTATCAGTATGATTTATGATAGCTCGGAAAAAATTAAACAAAATTTAATTATTAATACTTTTATCAATCAATCACCCTACCCAATTGCTGTACTTGATAATCGGCAAAGAGTGATTAATATTAATGATAAGTTCACAACTTTATTTTTATATGACCAAGATGAAATAATTGGGAAAAATTTAAATGAACTATTAACAACACTAGAACATCGTGATGAATTAGAAGCCAATATCGATAAAGTATTTACCGAAAATTTTATTAGAGTTACAACGCTTCGAAAAAAGAAGGATAATACTTTAATTGATGTCGAAATCTTTGCTTTTCCAATTACCTATAATGACAAAATTATTGGTGCATATGTACATTATATCGATATCACAGAAAAAATTAAAAACCAAACCCAATTAGAGTTATTTAAAAAAGCCTTAGAAAATAATAATGAAGGTATCATGATTACCGATATTGACGAAAATATTGAATGGGTTAATCACGCCTTTACAAAAATTACTGGTTATACACTAGCTGAAATTAGTGGTAAAAAGCCACAAGTCTTACGTTCAGAGATGCACAAACAGGATTTTTATCGTAAGATGTGGGATAGTCTAGAACATAATAATCATTGGTATGGAGAGATATGGAATAAGAATAAATTTGGTGAAGTATATCCTGAATGGTTAAACATCTATGCGATTAAAAATAATGGTGTTATAACCAATTATGTAGGAATATTTAAAGACCTAAGTGAAAGTAAAATAATCGACCAAAAAATGCGGGTTTTAGCACAAAAGGATGCTTTAACTGGCCTTTATAATCGTGTTTATTTTACTGAAAAACTTACGGAAATATTAGAAAAACAAAAAATGCAAAAGCATGCACTTTTGTTTCTCGATTTAAATCATTTTAAAGACATCAATGATACATTAGGTCATCATGTGGGAGATGAGTTTTTAGTTACGATCGCAAATAGAATTGTAAATTATTGTGATGATAATACATTAATCGCCCGTTATGGCGGTGATGAATTTGTCATTTTATTTAGTGATTATCAAAGCTTAACTCAAATTACTGACTTTGTTGAAAAAATCGCGCTGCTGATTAAAGAACCTTATGATTATAAAGGTAATTTACTATACGTTTCTGCAAGTATTGGCGTTTCACTTTATCCTGAAGATGGAACAACTTATGATGAATTAATTCAGAATGCTGATATCGCAATGTATGTCGCTAAGGATAGCCTTGAACAGAAAATTTTCTATTATACACATAGTATGCGGATAAAAATTGATGAAAAATTTAAAATTGCGTCACTCTTACGTGAAGCAATTGATAATAAAGCTTATTACTTGATGTTTGAACCAGTATATAATCTACAAACAAATAAAGTCGTTAGTGCCGGAGTTAATTTAATTTGGCGTAATGAAGTGTTAAATGCCTATCCGAAAGATAGGACTTCCGAAGTAGCACTAGAAACAGGGCAAATTAATCAGATTTTTGCTGATACATTTGAAGATATATGTAAATTATTACTTGATAATAAAACCTTTTCGCTTCCACTTTCACTTAACATTTCACTAGAACAACTAGAACAATCACAATTTTTAACTATTATAAAGACCATTATTGCTAAATATCAGATTAATAACCACTTAATCGAATTTCAGTTTACTGACAAAAATTATCATGATTTATCAAAACAGGCTACAAAAAACATTAATTATTTACTTAGCTTAGGTTTTAATTTTTGCTTTGATAGTTTTGGCGATAAACATTCAGCAATTGCTGAATTAAAATATTATCAAGTTAAGAAGATTTATTTAGCCCCGACTTTATTAAAAGCAGATAATGAAATAAACAATAATTATGAATTAATTAAACTATATCAATTAATCGCAAATAAAATGAAGCTTCAGTTAATTGCGAAAGGAATAGAAAGCGAAAAACAATTAATGGAAAT
>CALFRW010000112.1 GCA_937919135.1 uncultured Haloplasmataceae bacterium | reverse complement strand
CCTAATAATAAAAGTCCCTTCAAATTAAAGAAGGGACGAATTTTTTCCGCGGTGCCACCCTAGTTAGACATAAATCTCACTTTAAATAGATAACGGTATTTTACCGGAAGAAAACTTCACCTCTAAGGTAGATTCAAAAGTTTGTATCTTAGTTTTCACCACCCACTAAGTCTCTAACAATACAATAACTTTTTACTATGTCTTTTCATAGGTTACATATTATTATATATAATATATTATTTGTTTCAAGATGTCAATTTATTCTTTAAAAAATGTTAATTATTAGCAATTACAACTTTGCTTCCAGCTAAGATATCTACAAAGTGTGTACCATCTTTTCTTATAACAACCATTAAAATATAAATAACACTCAAAGTCAGCGATATTACTAAAAAGACAATTGAAAAGGCATCAAAATCATTATACATACCGTTTATTGTACTCATATGACCTAGTTGCCAGGGCAAAAATTTTAATGTATTTCTCGTAATACTACCCAGTACTGGATTCCCTTTATAAATAACTTTTAGCCCAACTTTGCTTTTACCCCAGGAAGCAGACTTTTTACTCCCCTCCATAATTGAAAAGATAATTATTATTGGTACTACAGAAGTAAATGTTGCGATTAATTGTGACTGAAGGTTAGTAAATTCAGGTATCCCATCTAGCACCAACAAATATATAACGAGCGCTACAATAAATATCAACAATAAATAACCACAAATAAACAACCAATCAAATATTAGTGCTTTAAATCTTGGAATTATTTTTTCTTTCATTACTATCACCTATTAATCTTTATTTTAGCTTATTTGATTTATTTTATCAATCAGAAAAGTTGTTTTTATGTTATAAAAGTCTTTTAGTTTACAAATAGTAATAATATATATAAAATTAAAATATAAATATAAATATACGGAGGTATTTATGAAAACAACTTATTTAACATCTTGGATTGAAGATATGACTTTCGTATCTGAAATTAATGGTCATAAAGTCCTTATGGATTCTGGCAATAAAGATATGGGTCCGAAACCGAAACCACTTCTCGTATCCGCACTAACTGGTTGTACTGGTATGGATGTCGTATCTATGCTAAAAAAGATGAAAGTTGAGTTTGATAAATTTGACATGAAAGTAGAAACAGAAATGTCTACAGAACATCCTAAAGTGTACACAAAAATGCTCCTTATTTATGAATTTAGCGGTGAAAATCTCAATGAAAATAAAATTCATAGAGCTGTTCAACTATCACAAGAAAAATACTGCGGTGTAAGTGCAATTTTATCAAAAGCGCTAGAACTTAGCTACGAAATAAAATTTTATCATAAATAGGATTGTAGAATTTAAACCACTTGTAAGTTATAATGTACTTACAAGTGGTTTACTGTTTAATAAAGGCAGGGCGGAAATTATGAAAAACAAAAAATGGTTATATTATTTGAATTACGAGGAAAATTACAAAAATCTTTGCGATCTGGAAATGAATGCAATGTTTGGTTTTATCCCCCAAGGTAAGTCTTTTATAACTTCAAAGTTCATTAACCCTTCTCGAAGTATCTTTATCAAAGGTTGTATAACTATTTCTTATTATGAGGATGCATTATCTAATTTAGTTAAAGCAATACAAGCAGATCAATTATCTTATCAAAACTATAAAATAAACTTTATTAAATCTGATTATAACGATGTTAGTTATAAAGAAAGACTACGGGCATTAAGGGTAATTGGCTTTTCTATTGAGGGGGATTTTGCGCTTCATAATCCCGATATAGAGCTCGCATTAACAAAAATAAATAACATGTGGATTTTTGGAAAATATCTAAAAAATGACCATACCTGGCTCGAGCGTAAACAAAAACCCTTTAATTATTCATATGCTCTTGATCATAAACTTGCTCAATCACTTATCAATATCGCGGTCGGAGATAACCTCAGTTTAACTGTAGTTGATCCATGTTGCGGCATCGGAACGGTAATCATTGAAGGCCGTGAGCTAGGAATAAAGATTAATGGTTTTGATATAAATCCTAATATTGTCGCTAAATGTAATAAAAATTTACGCAATCTCGGATTTGATGATGATGTAAAAAGTAAAAACATCCTCGATATTAATAATATATATGATGTAGCCATCGTCGATTTACCCTATGGTAAATTCTCTAAAACATCACATATAGAGCAAAAATTAATTATTAAAAAAACGAAACAAATTGCTCAAAAAGCAATTTTTGTTTCCATGTTCGATTTAAATCCTATTCTTACCACATATGGATTTAAGATTAAAGCTACCTGCTTTGTGAGAAAAAGTGATAATTTTGGCCGTTACATTACGGTTTGTTCTGAAGCTTAAACAAATCGACAATGTCCTTTCCTATTTCAAATAGTATAAACGCTACAAATGATTATACCAATAACAATGTAGCGTTTTTTGTATGTACTATTAATAATCCTCTTTATGAATTTAAATATTCCTTTTTTATTAAATAATCTAATACATCTCTTGCACCCTTAATAAAGTTATAATCTGCCCTCCCAGATTCTTCCCTACCAGACATATGGTATTCTGTACATTTGGTTATTTGATAAATTTTTTTTATATTTTCTTTGTTCACACCACAACCAGGCATAATCGTGATTTTATCGCCAAATCTTTTTTGCATTTCAGCAATATTACTTGCTCCTTCTAAAGCATTTGCTTTTTGTCCTGATGTTAATATCCTACAGACACCTAATTCAATCAACTTATCAATATCATCTATTGGGTTAAATGCATCATCAAAAGCTCGGTGCAATACCACTTTAAGTGGACGAGCTAGTATAATTAATTCTTCCATACGTTTAATATCAATTTTTCCATTGCTTAATAAAATTCCCGTTACAATACCAGCAAATTCCATTTGTTTAACATTTAAGATATCTAACTTCATTGTTTCAAACTCATTTTCATCATATAAAAAGTCTCCAGAGCGAGGACGAATCATCACAAATACTTCAATTTCATTGACGTTCTTTACTTGCTTCATTAATCCATAACTCGGAGTTAATCCGCCTAAATTTAGGGCTGAACATAATTCTATCCTATCAGCACCAGCTCTTTTAGCTGTTAAAATCGATGAATAAGAGTCTACACATACTTCTAGCTTCATACTTTATCATTCCTTTATGATTAAATTATTAAACGCATTATATTCAAAATCATCATCAAGTGGAAATATTGGTCTTCTAACTTTTTTATAATCTATCGCTTTTAACTCCTCGTTAGTACAACCCTTTGTTAAAGCTAGTATACTTCGTTTGGCTATCATATTATGTTTATGGGTAAGGTAACCTAATTTACATACAATTATTTCTACTGTACTTGGATTTACACCTAAATCATTAAACATCGATGGATCTGTAAAGCCAACATGTGCTTCTGAAATAACTATATCTACTCCACAGCTATTAAAAAGCACCAAATCACTTTTAACTGATCCCATTCTAGACCACCCTTTTATATATGCTTTCACTACTCCTATAGCTGTAATAGGTTTCGAGGTTATAGTATCAAATTTTCCTCCGAATGTTAAGGTTATTTCCTTACCTACATTATTTTCACAAGCTCTTACAGCGATTGGATCATATATTCCCCCATATATAACGGGCTTACTTAGTTTAACAGTTCTTTTATCATTCATTATTAATCGTAAAAAATTGGTGCAATCAGAAGTAGAACCAGCTGTAGGATTATCACCAGAATCTGATAAATAAATAGGTAATTTTCCTTCTTTAACAGCTTCAAAGGCTACATCTAATGCTTTTTTTTCATCATATGTCTCGGTTAAAAAATCGAATTCATGCCTTCTAGACCAGAGAAGTTTTGCCAACTTAATAGCCTCTTTTTGAGCTAATTCAAGATCTCCATCTGTTACTACATAAACAGCTACCGAACTGTCTTCATTATCAGACCACGGGAAACCCATTAAATATGAAGCAGCCATAATTTTATCCTTTTTCTCACACTCTCTTAATGCCTTTATCAAACTTATCATAGGTTCAACTGATGTTGATGATTGTTCCCCCGCAACTAAAATTGGTACTCTCACCCAAGCTGATTTTACTTCTCGACTATTTTCAAGGGCAGCTATCGTCATTTCAGCTGCATGCACCCCCGTTTCAAAACAATCTGTATGTGGTGCACATTTATACCCAACAAAACCATCGCAATTATTATGCATGCTTCTAGTCATAGTGGCATGCATATCTAGCGCGGAGAAAATAGGGATTTTAGGAAATAGATTCCGCAACTCCTTTAACAAATAACCTTCTGCATCACCTAACTTCTTAATCCTCATTGAACCATGAAGTGAGAGGGTAATCGCATCGATTGGTGCCTCTTTTTGGGCAGCTATTGCCCTAGCTATTATTTCAGCTTTAACCTTATGATAAAAATCATAATCTACCTCACCGTTTGGGACAGCTCTAGCAAAAACCGTCGGTATTAACTCATATCCTTCTTCCCTTAAAGTTTCAATAATTCCGCTAACAGAATCATTTTTGCTTAAATTCTGATAAATATCTTCTCCGTATATTACCCGGAAATCTTTCTCAGAACAAGTAATTGGATTAAAAGAGTTAGATTCATGATGCATTCCAGCAATTAAAATTCGTTTCATTTTTCACAAGCTCCATTTCAAAAGTTCTTAAAAAAATAAACGTTTAATAAAACGTTTATCAAACTAGAATAATCTTATACAACCGTACTGTTTTCGTAAATCAAAAAGTACCTGTATCAAACTACGATGATATGGTATAAATTCACCGTTATCTATCATAGCTAAAATTTCCGTTATAGATGCCCATTTAACTTTCTGAACTTCTTCATACTGTAATGACAACTGATTAATATCAAAATCTTTTTCAATTAAATAGATATCATCAAATCCATTGTTAAAATTAATCGTTAAATGAGGTCTGATATTTCTTAAATCAATTTTTAAACCAATTTCTTCAAATAACTCTCTCTCAGCAGCTGTTTGGCTTGTATCACCCTTAATAGCACTTCCTCCTGCAGTTACATCCCACATATTTGGCCACCCTTCTTTAAAGGGTTGCCTTTGCTGTATTAACATTTCATTATGAGAATTAAAAATACAAACATGGACTACCAAATGAAAATTATTGTTTTTAAATGCTTCTCCCCGTACCATGGTTTTATTTGTTTTGTTTCGATTAATATCATACACATCCCAAAGCTCCATTTGTTCAGCTCCTCAACTTCGCTAATCCAAAAGCTAATTGTGCTCCAACTCTAGCATTATTATATACTAATTGAATATTAGCTTCAAGACTTTTACCACCGGTTATTTCATTAACTTTAGCAAGTAAATATGGAGTACTTTCTTTACCTTTTATTCCTTTTATTTCCGCTTCTCTTATAGCTTCATTTATCGCTCTTGTGATTACATCATAATCCATCTCATATTGTTCGGGAATCGGATTTGCGATTACTATTCCTCCCTTTAATCCTAAATCCCATTTCGCTTTAACAGCCACTGCAAGTTCTTCTGTATTATCCACTCCATAGTCAACTTTAAAACCACTCTTTCTCGTATAGAAGGCTGGTAATTCATTTGTGCCAAATCCAACTACAGGAACGCCATGAGTTTCAAGATACTCTAGTGTTAAGCCCAGATCTAATATTGCTTTTGCACCAGCGCATACTACCGCTACATTAGTTTGGGCTAACTCTTGAAGGTCAGCCGAAATATCAAATGACTTTTCTGCACCCCTATGAACACCACCAATTCCACCAGTCGCAAATACTTTAATCCCAGCAAGGTTTGCGATTATCATTGTGGTAGCAACTGTAGTTGCACCATCTAATTTTTTAGCCACGATGAAAGGAATGTCTCTTCTACTTGTTTTAATTACAGCTTTA
>CALFRW010000111.1 GCA_937919135.1 uncultured Haloplasmataceae bacterium | reverse complement strand
TTATTTAGTAAAAGCTCTAATAATTATCAACAACTATTAGATGAAGAATTGATTAATAATACCTTTAGTTATGAGTTATCGATTGAATATTCCTTTGGATTTGCGGTAATTAGTAGTGATACAAATAAACCAGAAGCATTAATCGAACGAATAAAAGCAATTTTATTAAATGTGGATAATTTGATGATACCAGAGGCTGAATTTACGCGTATTAAAAATAAACTATTAGGTGCTTCAATTAGGGCCCTTAACTTCCCTGAAGCAATTGCGAATGCATTTACACGATTTAAATTTAATGACATGAATATGTTTGATGCGATCAAAGAATATGAACTGATAACATTAGAAGACATAAAAAAGGTTTTACCATTTTTTGCGGAACAAGCGATAACGACAAATGTAATCATGCCAAAATAAGTTGGGGATAGTAAAAGACCATTCTTAGGAGTGGTCTTTTTTTACGACTATAATTGACAAAAACTGTAAAAAATGTTAATATATCTTGCATATCAGTTTAGTAAAGATCGATCCTATCGCATATTTATTATTAAGTTAATAGTACAGAAAATTAACTAATGTCATTTAGGAGACAATAGTATGAATAAAATAATTAATATTGAAAATCTTTCAAAAACTTACAAAGTAAGAGAAAGAAATGATGCATTTTTGCTCAAACGATTTTTTCAGAAAAAAAAGTACCGAGAGGTTCGAGCATTAAAGGATGTTACGGTAAATATTGAGAGCGGGGAGTTTGTTGGTCTTATTGGAAACAATGGTGCTGGAAAGTCAACCTTGATTAAGTTAATGACAGGAATTCTCTATCGCACACAGGGGAAAATTGAAATAATGGGAAGAGACCCTTTTAAACATCGGAAAAAAAATAATCAAGAAATTGGCGTGGTATTCGGACAAAGAACACAATTGAACTGGGATTTATCTACAATGGATTCTTTACATCTACTCAAAGCAATTTATGATATTGACGACACCGTTTTTAAGTCCAATATTGAATTGTTTACTGATATCTTTGGTATGCAAAAAACAATAAAACAGCCTGTAAGAACCTTAAGTTTAGGCCAAAAGATGCAATGCGAACTGATGGCTGCGTTTTTACATAATCCTAAGCTTGTTTTTTTGGATGAGCCTACTGTTGGTTTAGATATGTTTAGCAAAGAAGCAATTGCTAAATTTTTAATAGAAATGAAGGAAAAGCAAAAAACAACATTGATTCTTACTACTCATGATTTAGAGGAAATTAGTAAAGTCTGTGATCGCGCTATAGTCCTACATGATGGTAATATTCTATTTGAAGAAAATATACAAACCTTGTTGTCGATTCATAATCAACAAAAAAGGGTTGTTTTCACAACAGAAAATGAATCTGTTGATCCTATAGAATTAAATAAGGATTTCACTGTTACTTATCAACCTTTCAAAATTATTTATAATAAAGTAAAAAAAGCTGAGGTTCATGAACTAATCGCCGAAGTAACAAATCATTGTTATGTAAAGGATGTAAGCATTGAAGGAAGTAATTTTACTGATATTATCAAAGAATATCTGAGAGGTAAGAGATGATGCGAACAATAAAAAGAATTTCTCAGTTTTTTATACTAAATGTTAGGTTGACGTTTGACACGCTCTTTACATACAAAGCAGCAACTATATTGACCTTTTGCACAAACATTTTTATTGTTTTGATTTATTTGTTTCTATGGAAAGGTATTTATGGAGAGCAAACCATTGTCAATGGTTATACGCTTAAAGAGTTACTGCTGTTCATTATTTTGCTACGAGTGTTAAGGAGGTCATACCCATTTCACATCAGCAAAACCTATGGTCAACTCATTAAAAATGGAAGCATAGCAACATGGCTACTAAAGCCCATCCCCATCGAACTTCGTCTTTTATCGCAAGCTATTGGTCAAACAATCTATCAGTTTTGTTTTTCAGGCTTGCCAATGTTGTTATTAGTACCATTGTTCGCAAATATTCCCAACTTCACATTTGTTTCCGCTGCATTATTTTTATTATGGTATATAAGTGCGTTTATTTTTTTATATATTTTCGAAATAATAATTGGCGTAATTAGTTATTATACAACCAGTCTTTGGGGAGTAGGCAATTTTAAATCTGCGCTAATAGCTTTTTTCACGGGAGAGTTATTACCACTCAGTTTTTATCCTGTTGCGCTACTTGGTTTTCTTGAAGTCTTACCCTTTAGTGCAGTTTACTATTTGCCAATCTCTATTCTTCTTAGTAAAGTAGTTGAAAATGCCTGGATAATATTCAGTATTTTATGGCTTTCAATCATTTTATTACTTGGAGTGTATTTATCAATATCACAGAAAATGATTAAGCGTATCTCGGTGCAAGGAGGATGATAGCATGATAAAAAAATTATGGAAACCTTTCAAACGCAAGCTGAAATTATACCGACAATATTTTAAAATGAACCTTGATGAACTAGAAGTATATGATAAAGACTTTATCTTCGGAGTAGTATCCATGTTTATAAGTTATGCTGCAGGAATACTATCTTTGTTTTTTATCTTCGACTTTGTACATGAAATTAATGGCTGGACTCTTAAGCAAATCTTATTCATGTATGGATTGAATTTAATTGGCTATTCATTATGGTCTTGCTTTTTTATTAATACAATAAGTCTCCCTTACTATATACGAAGAGGAGAGTTTGATAGATTTTTACTGAGACCGATAGAACCCATCTTCCAAATTATGATGGATGGCTTTGACGAAGATTCTTGGGGTGAATTAATTATCGGACTAGCTGTTTTTACCTATGCATGGATACAGTTGGAAATATCTGTTTGGTATGTATTTCTAATCCCCATCATTGCACTTTCTTCATGTTTTATTTATGCCGGTACATCCATAGTGCTGTCAACTGTTTCATTCTTCACTGTATCCCAAGCAGATGTGGCAAATTTCACTTTTGAAATTAGGGAACTAGCCCAGTATCCAATTACGATATATCCCAAGATATTTCAGATTATTTTTACATTCATATTTCCTGTTGCTTTTGTAGCTTTTTTCCCAAGTGCTGCTCTGTTCGATAAAATCCCCATTTGGCTTATTGCGCTCGTGCCTATTGTAGCATTTGGTTATTACAAACTTTCAAAACTAATATGGAATATAGGAGTAAAACATTATTGTGGTACAGGAACATAAAATTTTGTTCAATGAAGAATTAGCTTAGCCATGCTACTTTTATTGAAGGTCATTGAAGAATAACGCTCGAGTTCTAAAGAAATACTAGCCAAAGGTATATTGAAACTTAATTATTCGACAACATCTTTTACATTTTGACTCCAATTAATTTTATGATATAATATAAAAAACAATACTTGGAGGATATGATGGAACAGTATTTAGAGTTATGTCGATATGTATTAGATAACGGTATAGTAAAAACTGATCGCACAAAAACAGGGGTTATTTCAACATTTGGTTATCAAATGCGATTCGATTTGGCAAAGGGTTTTCCTTTATTAACAACAAAAAAGCTGCATTTGAAATCAATAATCTATGAACTACTTTGGTTTATCAAAGGAGATACAAATGTAAAGTACTTACAAGAAAATGGTGTAAGAATTTGGAATGAATGGGCAGATAGTGAGGGAAATTTAGGACCAGTTTATGGTCATCAGTGGCGAAACTGGGTTAGTAATGATGGGAGAGTAATTGATCAATTAAGTAATGTTATTGACGAAATAAAAACTAATCCTAATTCAAGACGCTTGATCGTTTCTGCCTGGAATGTTGGTGACCTTGATAAGATGGCGTTACCACCATGCCATTTATTATTCCAATTTTATGTTAATGATCATAAATTATCATGTCAATTATATCAACGTTCAGCTGATATCTTTTTAGGTGTTCCTTTTAATATAGCATCATATTGTTTATTAACAATGATGGTCGCTAAAGTTTGTGATTTAGAATATGGAGAATTTATCCATACTATAGGTGATGCGCATATATATCAAAATCATCTTGAACAAATTAATTTACAGTTAACAAGAAAGCCAAAAGCTTTACCACAATTACTAATTAATCCAAATGTTAAATCAATTTTTGAATATAAGTATGAAGATTTTGAATTAGTTAACTATGATCCGCATCCTCATATTAAAGGAAAGGTCAGTGTATAAAAAATGTTTTCAATGATTGTCGCATTTGACAAGAATAAGTTAATCGGTAAGGATAACAAAATCCCCTGGTATTACCCTGAAGATTTAAAATATTTTAAAGAAATTACTTGGGGTAAAAAAGTAGTGATGGGGAGTAAGACATATGAATCAATTATAAATAGGTTAAATAAACCACTTCCTAACCGTCATAGTATTGTTATTACACGGAAAAAAGAAAAGTATCCTGAAGTAGAAACTTATTCAAGTATTGAATGTTTTATAAATAAATATCGGAATACAAATGAAGAAATCTTTATTATCGGTGGGAAGCAAATTTATCAACAATTAATTGATTATGCTTCCAAATTATATATAACTCATATTAATGAAGAATATATTGGTGATACTTACTTTCCTGATTATAATCAAGCGGATTTTAAATTAATTTCTGAAAAAACTAATAACAAACTTCGCTTTGCTGTCTATGAAAGAAGGTCTTAGTTAATGACAAGGATTTATTTAATGCCTAAAATATTAATAGTAACGGTAATAATACTGTATTTTTATCAGATATTCGATTGGATAGCAATATTATTAGCCTTCCTTGTGTCCATCTTAGTTGTTATTTTACTACAAGTAATATTTATACTATTAAAAGGTAAATATCATCTATATCAATTAAAAAAAGGAAAAAAGGTTAATAAAACAGAGATTTATAACTTTATTAATCGCTTATTAAGAACAGTAAACTATTTTTTAAGGTTATCAATATCAGTTGAACATTTTGAACGCTTTGATGCTAATAAACATTATTTAATTACCCCTAATCATCAAAGTAATACTGATGTACCTATTTTATTAGAAGTCTTAAAATACCCTGTGACTTATGTAGCTAAAATAGCGATATCAAAGTTAATTATCATTAAAGATTATATGAAATTAATTGGTAGCTTATATTTGAATAAAGATGATATGAGAGGCCAAATAAAAGTGATGCAAGAAGTTGAGGTCAAGTTAAAAAATCACGAAAGTGTCGTTATTTTTCCTGAAGGAAAAAGGTCTTTTACTAGTGAAATGAATGATTTTAAACCAGGGACTTTTAAAGTAGCAACAAGAACTAAATGTGATATCCTGCCAATCACAATTAATAATGCTTATAAGTTAAAAGACAATTATCCCTGGAGAAGAACTGATATTAAAGTATATATACACAAACCAATTACATATGAAACCTATAAAGATATGAGTACACAAGAAATTGCTTCAATGGTTAAAAAAATCGTAGAAGCAAAAGTTGAATATGAATAAGAGGCTGTTACCTAAGTCTCTTTTTTTAATTGGGTCGATATATGTCGAAATTTGTCTGGTGAAATATTACATGAAAATATTGGAATATCTTTAAAAAATGATAAAATTAAATCAAGGGGAGTGAATTGTATGGGAGAGGATATGAAAAAATTAATTAGTTTTAAAAAATTAACTCTGCTTTTATTTACTTTATTTGGATTAATTATTATTAATAATATAAGAGTTAATGCTTCATATGGTAATATAGATTCTTGGGATATTCCTATCGAATGGAATTATATTAATGTAGCAGGAAAAACATCAGAAAGCTATATTCCAAAAAAATATAATATAGATAACAATTTAACGAGTAATATTAAAAAATATTGTAAACCCAATATAGAATATAGAGCCCTTGTTTATGAAGGTGGATTGTCAACACTTATTCGGACAAAATTTATAAAGAGTGATGTTTTCTGAATT
>CALFRW010000110.1 GCA_937919135.1 uncultured Haloplasmataceae bacterium | reverse complement strand
TCACATGGAAAAGAACTAATAAGGGAAGTACGGTTTATCGATTTTTCAAAGCTTGAAAGGTCTATTAAAAATATATTAGAAAAAGGAGAAAGTTATGAATATATTGGTAGTAAATGATGATGGGTATCAAACTGAAGGTATTAAGATACTCGCAAATGCTTTTAAAAAATATGGGAAAATTTATCTTGTCGCACCTCATCACCATCAAAGCGGTGCATCTAGCTCAATTACTGTTGGACGCGGCTTAGTAGTTCATCAACATGAAGACAATATTTGGAGTGTAGAAGGCACACCTAGTGATTGTGTTAAATATGCTTTATTTGGTTTAGAATTAGAAATTGATTTAGTAGTTTCAGGCGTAAATAATGGTTTTAATATCGGGATGGATACAGTTTATTCTGGAACAGTTGGAGCAACAATGGAAGCATTGTTTCACGGCTATAAGGCGATTGCTTTTTCAACTGATGCTAATTACTATGATGTTGTTACTAATGAAATTGATGAAGTTATCGCTTTTATTTTTAATAATAAATTATTAGGAAATGATTATTTATTAAATGTTAATTTTCCTAATAAACATTTTACCAAATCAACTGGAATTGAAGTTACTGACCTAGCAATTAGGCCTTTTGGTTTTAAATTTACACACGAAAATAATGAATATCGTGTTAAACGTGAGTTTACTTCATATGAATATATCGAAAAGACTGATATCTGGGCCTATAAATATGGTTATACATCGATTACACCATTAAAATTAGGTAACGGTGATAAAACGGTTGTTGAATTATTAAAGCAGAAAATAAAAAATAACTCCAAATAAAGAGTTATTTTTTTAATACCATGATAAGTACCAAGAATAAAAGTAAAGTGTTGCACTGGCTAAAAAACCTAGGATAGTACCTAATTTAGGCCAAATTGCTTCATTTGGTCGATTATATTTCCAAAGCACGAAATTAATAATCCCCAGCACAGGAATAAGAAATGATACATAGAATGATAAGACCATTTTAATTGTATAAAAGAAAAACTCCGTAAATGTTCTTTTATGAATAATAATCTCGTAGTTTTCTTTTTGGCTATATAGTTCAAAAAAAACATTATATTCTTTTTCCACTAGTACCCCCCGTATAACTCGTTGCTATTATTATATCGTATTTAAGTCAAAAAGCAAAGAATTATTTCTTTTCGATAACTCTTTTCAAAAATGTCTTTGTTCTTTGATGTTTTGGATTATTAAAAATTACTTCAGGATTATTTGTTTCTAAAATTTGCCCTTGATCCATGAAAACAATCGTATTAGCAACTTCCTTAGCAAAGTCCATCTCATGTGTGACGACAATCAAAGTCAAACCAGTACTGGCTAAATTACGCATAACATTTAAGACATCACCTATCATTTCAGGGTCCAGTGCACTTGTGGGTTCATCAAAGAGCATAATTTTAGGATTCATCGCTAAGGCTCTAGATATCGCAACCCTTTGTTTTTGCCCTCCCGATAAATTACTAGCAGTTTCATTAATGTAAGCTTCCATTCCTACTTGTTTTAACAGTTCTAAGGCTATCTTAATTGCTTCAGTTTTTTTTCTTTTTAAAACTTTTGTTTGACCTATAATACAGTTATTTAGCACATTTAGATTATTAAATAAATTAAAGTTTTGAAATACCATTCCCATTTTCATACGTAATCGATCTAAATCTGCTGATTTGGCGATTAAATTATGACCCTCAAAGATTATTTCCCCACTATTAGGCTCTTCTAAAAGGTTTAAACAACGGAGAAATGTCGATTTTCCGCTCCCCGATGGTCCGATAATGCAAACAACTTCACCTTTTTTAACTGTTAGATTCAGATCTTTTAAGACAAGTTTATTTCCAAATCGCTTATTTAAATGTTTTATTTCCAGAATAGTTTCCATAATATCACACTTTCTAATAACTTTGGCTTGTGGGATAGGTTAACTGTTTTCGATTTCCTAATTTATTACTAATCCAATATAGTAATCTTGTAGTGGTAAAAGTTAAAATTAAATAGATTATCGCTGCGATGATAAAACCTTCAGTTTGGCGGTAATAGATAGAGTTAATCCTTTTAGTCATATAGAATAATTCAGTAACTGCGATAACACTTAAAACTGATGTATCCTTGATATTAATCACAAACTCATTGCCAATAGCGGGAATGCAATTTCTTAAGGCTTGAGGAATAATGATTTTAAGTAATGCTTGAAGCTTTGTCATTCCTAGGCTTCTAGCAGCTTCCATTTGCCCTTTATCAATCGCGTTAATACTCCCACGTAAAACCTCGATGATATATGCTGATGTATTCACAGATACAATAGTAATTCCTGATACAATAATTCCAGGAATATAAAGGATGCCAAAGAAGTTGATAGACATATCTATGCCCATACCTCTTAATCCATAATAAAAGATCACTGCTTGGACCATCATTGGAGTACCCCTTAGTATTTCAACGTATAAAGTTGCAAGACAGATACCGCACCGTTTAAAAATAATTAACATTATACGATCGCGTTTTGAAATAGTTGCTGTTTTAATTGGTGTAATGATTAGGGCTAGAAGCAGTCCTAAAAGGGTTCCGGTTAAGGAAATAATGACTGTGTATTTAATTCCATCAAGAAATAGGGGATAATATTCCTTAATTAGAAAGATAATCCCCTCGATAAATCCTTGAGGCATTATTTTAGTTAGCATAGTCTTAAATCTCTCCTGTTGTTGCTAGAATAAATTTTTCCATCCATGCTTCTCTTTCTAATAAGGTAATTGTTTTTAAAGTGGCATTTAATTGTTTTAATAAATCGGTATCAGTTTTTCTTAGTCCAATGGCGATTGTCACTTCCGAATCATCTACCACAAATGCTTTCTCTGTCAAAGTCACATATGTTAAATTATTATTTGTATTAATAATTTGATTAGCTACAGGAACCTCAGCGATAAAGCCGTCAATATCACTACTGTTTAGTGCATGGACTAATAATGGGTAGTCATCTAAGGGGGTATGTAGAATCGCTCCGGTTAGCTGTTCTATAAGATTTACCTGTAAAGTACCTAATTGAGCAGAAATTCTTGCTCCTGAGAAATCAGTTACTGATTTAGCATTTTGATATGGACCATTCTTTTTTACGACTACTACTTGTTCTGAACGGTAGTAGACATCAGTAAAAGCGATTGTTTGTTTTCTTTCAGCTGTAGGTGACATTCCAGCGATTATCGCATCGATATCATTAACATTTAAAGCTTCGATTAGACTCTCGAAAGGTAAGGCTTTTATTTCTAACTTTACATCTAATGAATCAGCTAAGATCCGTGCCACTTTGACATCATAGCCATCACAAAAGTTATTTGTCCCAGAAATTGGAACACTATTTTCAGTTTCAGTTATCGTTGTCCAGTTAAAGGGAGCATAAGCACACTCCATTCCAACTGTTAAAACACCGTCTTGAAGGGGAAGAACGTTTTCCTTTTTACATCCTACAATTAAAAATATGAACATTACTAGAATTAAAAAAAATTTTACTTTTTGCATATCTTTCTCCTTTATTAATTTTTCACATAAAAAAAGATGCAATTAGTATTATCTCAATTGCATCAAATTTATCAAAACTATAAAAGAGCTGGATGCAATTGATAGTGCCAATACTATAAAAGTAAAGAGTATTACAAGTATTTCTCGTAATCCCACAAACAATATATGCCTATAAAGTTTGTTCGGCGATGTTTACCTTTCAAATGTTTCATAGCCTGCCAGCTCCACATTTTACTAATTTGCATCGCTTCCTCTATCAATTTTTATGTATGTCAAAAATTATAACATAAAAAAGTTATTTAGCAAGTGAAAAAATAATGAAAGTGTTTTCAAGTACGAGCATATAATATGGTGAAAACATCTAAGGAGGAGGAAAGCATTGTGCAAATTCATGTTGTACAACAAGGGGAAACATTAAATGGAATTGCAAAACTATATAATACAACCGCTAGTGCGATAATAAGTGTTAATGAAATTATCCCGCCTTATACACTTGCTGTCGGAGAAGCATTAGTTATACCTATTGTTGGTAGCTTTTATACTGTAAAACCCGGTGATACGCTTTTTACAATTGCTCAAGCACTAGGGATAAATTACCAACAATTAGCAGCTATCAATCAAATTTCGGTTAATCAACCACTCATTGTCGGACAAAGACTATATATTCCACCAGGGATAAAAAGAAATATTGAAGTTAATGCATATGTTGAGCCATTAGGGGAAGAAGTTAGTGCTAATTTAATAAATTCTACGAGCGAAGCAGCACCCTATTTAACTTATTTAGCACCTTTTAGTTTTCAAATTTTACGTGATGGCTCATTAAGAAGACCACTGTTAAATGATTTTCCTAATATTGCCCGAACAAACAATGTTATTTTAATGATGGTGGTTACAAATCTTGAAGCGGGTCAATTTAGCGGTGAATTGGGTAGGGTTATTTTAACTGATGAAGAGCTACAAAATGCCTTAATTCAAAATATCATTGCTACCGCAAATGAGTTGAATTTCCGTGATATTCATTTTGATTTAGAATTTTTACCTGTCGAAACAAGAGACAATTATGTAAATTTTCTGCAAAAAGCAAAAACGAGGCTGGCTAATGAAGGAATTTTAATGAGTGTTGCTTTAGCCCCAAAAACTAGTGATGAGCAAACAGGGCAATGGTATGAGGCCCACGATTATGTAAGGATTGGTGCGATTGCAGATTTTGTCGTACTAATGACATATGAATGGGGATATAGTGGTGGACCGCCACGAGCTGTATCGCCAATTGATGAAGTTACTAAAGTAGTAGATCATGCGATAACAACGATGCCTGCAGAAAAAATCATGTTAGGCCAAAATCTTTATGGTTATGATTGGACATTGCCATATGTTCCTGGAGGAGATTATGCTCGTGCTCTTAGCCCATTAGAAGCTACACAAATGGCAAGAACACTTCAAGTTCCAATTCAATTTGATGATCCTTCACAAGCACCATTTTTTGAATATACTAATAGTGAAGGGTTAGAACATATCGTCTGGTTTGAAGATGCTCGTTCAATTCAGGCAAAATTCGCTTTAATTAAAGAATATGGTCTGCGGGGAATAAGTTATTGGAAATTAGGTTTAGCATTTCCACAAAATTGGTTATTACTAGAGGATAATTTTAATATCGTAAAACGTGTTTAAACATTCCTAATGGAATGTTTTTACTTTACATAATATTACATAATTATTCAATTATCTTTACAAACTAAAATGAGTCTTATATAATTAATTAAGTTAATAAATGGAGATGTTAATATGAAATACCAGAAATATAAGAAGAATTTTAAAGACTATACGATGATTACCATTGGGCTTTTTATTGTCGCTTTATCAATTCATGTTTTTATGATTCCCAATGATTTTGTTACGGGTGGCGTAAGTGGGTTAGCGATTGTTTTACGTAATGCTTTAGCTAGTGTTCCAGAGCGTTATCATACTCTTAGTCTTTTAAGTCTAAAAATAAATGTTAGTTTTTTCTTTACCATGTCAGGGGTAATGTTTATTTTAAATACTTTTTTATACATCATTGGTATTATTCTTATTGGGTTTAAATTTGGTGTAAGAACGATTTATTCTGGTTATATGTTAAACCTGCTCATTTTTTTACTTCAAGAGTTATTTCCAATTGCAGGGCCATTAATGGATGATAAATTAACCCAATTAATTATTTTATCAGTTATGGGAGCAACAGGTCTAGCAATTGTATTTAAATATAATGCTTCTACAGGTGGAACAGATATTACAGGTAAAATATTAAATAAATTTTTTCATATTGATTTAGGAAAGGCAGTTTTAATATCGGATTTATTTATCGCACTTTTAGCGTTATCAATAAATGGGATAACATCCTTTATCTATGGAATTGTTGGGATTTTCTTAAATGGTTTAGTTATCGACTATCTACTTAATAAATTTAGTGAAACTAAGGAAGTAATAATTGTTAGTACTAAATCTGAAGCGATTAGGGGTTTTATTATTACTGCCTTAGATAAAGGCGCAACAATCTACGAAGCTAGAGGCGCTTATACAAATGAACAAAAAGAGATTATTCGCACAATTGTCACAAAAAAGGATTTTTATAAACTTAAGTCATATATATTGTCAATTGATACTAGTGCCTTTATTACTGTTAATAGTGTTCATCAAACTTTTGGTTTGGGCTTTACCGATATTACTGATTAATTAGGAGGGATATATTTGGAGAAGGTAGATTTATTGTTTAGTGAGTTAGACAAAAATAAAGGAAGTAATTTCATAAAAATAATTATTGGCGAAATAATTATTTTGTTTCTAGCTATCGGAAGTCTTTATTCAAATTTATCAAAAACTTTAGGTATTGTTGTTTGTAGTATATTATTAGGTTGTTTTATAGTTGTCGTTGTGCTCTATAAATTAAAATTACATTTTTTTGAAAAATGTAAGGCATTAATTAATACTGCGCCTAAACGAATTATTGACTTATCTAATAAGCGCAAAGCTTATTTTTTTGATATAATTGATTTTAGTAATGAAAAATTGATTTTTCGGGAGATTATTAGATTTTTAACCACATATGAGGAATATCCTGATCGGACTAGCTTTGGTTCCTGGGAGTTATTATATAATAAACAACAAACAGAAGAATTTTATCAAAAACTATCCGTTAATAAGCCTGCTTTTAATTTATCGAGTGCTATCATAAATAATTTAAAAAATCTTGGTATTGATGTTGAAAAGGTCTATGATATTTGGACAAATAAAATTGGTAAGAAAGATATTGAATATATGTATCCGGTATACGGTTTACTAGTTAACGATTCTCAAGTATTAAGGAAAGGACTAAAGTATAATTTTCTATCAAGGGGGATAGTAATTAAACCATATGAAAGAAAGTTAGCTAACAAAGACGTGATTATGTTTCATGTAAAATTAAAGTAGATAAGAGGGAGAATATGAAGAATTCACAAAGGTTTATTAAAATTTA
>CALFRW010000109.1 GCA_937919135.1 uncultured Haloplasmataceae bacterium | reverse complement strand
TCTTAACTAGCTTGAAAACAAAACACCAAGTAGATGAAAAAGAAAAAGCTTGTATTATTATTAATGGCAATCCTTTTTCCTTAGGACATCAATTCTTAATTGAAAAAGCTGCTGCTTTAAATGATGCAGTATTAGTATTTGTCGTTACTGAGGATAAATCTAGTTTTCCTTTTTCACTCCGCTTACATTTAGTTAAGGAAGGCACAAAGCATTTAAAAAATGTCACAGTTTTGGAAACAGGCCCCTATTTAGTGTCACAAATTACTTTTCCGACCTATTTTTTAAAGGACAGTAGTGATGTGGTCAAAATTCAAACAAAAATGGATACTGAAATCTTTGCTACATACTATAAACCAGTTTTTAATATCACAAGACGTTATGTGGGAACAGAACCATATTGTGAAGTAACTAAAGCATATAATGAAATGATGAAGTTAGTTTTACCTAAATATGGCATTGAAGTAATTGAAGTAGAAAGAAAAGCGATTAATGGGCAAGTAATCAGTGCATCGTCAATTAGGGAACTGTTAAAAAAGCGAAATTTTCAAGCATTAAAACGACTCGTGCCACAAACAACATATGATTATCTTACAAACCCTGAAATAATTGATAAATTACGTGAAAATCAAGGAAGGCATTAACATGATGGATATTTTAACCGCAAAAGATACGAGAGTGAGCTTAATTGAAGCAATGCTAGCGGAAAATAATGTTGTTATCTCAATTAGATGTAATTATCCTGGAGTAAGTAAAGCTAATTATCATACTAGCAAGGTAATTACGATTATTAGTAATATCGTTAGCAAGCAGTTAAATATTTATGATGTTAAAACCTTGACTACTGCTGAGGGACCAATATTTTTAGCGAAGATTCATGGTGATGGTAAAATTATCAAGGAGAAAATGATTAAGCTTGAAGACCAGCATCCATTAGGTCGTTTAGTTGATATTGACGTCTATTTTAAATCAATAAAGAGCCTGTCACGAAAAGATTTTACGGGAAAGCTGCGAAAGTGTTTTTTATGTAATGATTATGCTTTTAATTGTATCGTAAATAAACGTCATGATGAATTATCACTTCAAGCATATTTTCATAAACAAGTTGAAACTTTTGAAAATCTACCACTTGATATTATTGAATATACTAATCAAGCGATGTTATATGAACTTAACTTATATCCTTCGTTTGGCTTAGTATCTCCATATTCACAAGGTGCTCATTCTGATATGGATCACTTTAAATTTATTGATAGTATTTCTGTCTTAAATAAGTACATGTTACAATTTGCTTATTTAGGTTATCAAAATGAAAGTGTTGCTGACTTATTAAATGAAGCAATAGCAATTGGTAAAGCTTGTGAAGAAGCAATGTTTACTAAAACAAAGGGTGTTAATACCCACAAGGGGTTAATCTTTGTTTTGGGAACTTTAGTAGTAAGTGTGATGAATACAATTTATCATGGAGAAGCCTTTGAAGTGATATTTGCTAATATCATTAAACTAACAAAACCAAAATTAAGTGAGTTAGATGACTTAAATAAAAATTTAAGTAATGGGAAAAAAATCTATTTAAAGTATAAGCTTAAAGGTGTAAGACAAGAAGCTAGTTTAGGATTTCCGCTAATTCAAAAAGCATTAGACATTTTTGCTATTAACGATAAAAAGAGCTATGTAAAAACATTAATTTATCTTATGAGCGTTTGTAATGATACAACAATTATTCATCGTAAAGGTCTAGAAGGTTTAACTAAAGTAAAAACGACGATGTCTAAGCTTTTTAAACATGGGTATAGTGTAGATGAGTTATTTAGAATTGATAAACAATTTGTTAAAGAGGGAATAAGTCCTGGTGGCTCTGCTGATTTATTATGCGGGACGATTTTCCTATCACTGATAAAAAATAATATATTTAAAAGGAGAGAGTAAAAGTGAATGCAAAAACAGTTGTTATCGGTGTAATTGGTGCTGATGTGCATGCGGTGGGGAATAAGGTGATTGATTATGCTTTAAAAAATGCGGGGTTTAATGTTGTTAATATCGGAGTTTTATCATCGCAAGAAGATTTTATTAATGCAGCAGTTGAGACTAACGCAGATTGTATTATGGTATCATCGCTTTATGGGCATGCTGAATTAGATTGCCAAGGATTTAGAGAAAAATGTAATGAGGCTGGTCTAAATGATATCTTATTATATATTGGTGGTAATATTGTTGTGGGAAAACAAGAGAATGCTGAAGTATTAGAGCGGTTTAGTAAATTAGGATTTAATCGTGTCTATCCTCCAGGAGTAAATATTGAAGCAGGCATTGAAGATTTAAAAAATGATTTAAACATTAAATAGTAGGTGGTAGAATGATAGAGGCCTATCTCTTAATTGATTTTGGTAGTACCTATACTAAATTAACGCTCGTAGATATTAACAACGCTACGATTATTGCTACTAGTAAGGCAATTACAACTGTGGAAACTAATATTATGGATGGCTTCGATGAGGCTTTTAAAAAAATGAATTATGATCATCAGCAAATTAAAATTAGCAAAAAGTTAGCGTGTTCATCTGCAGCTGGGGGCTTAAAAATGGTTACAATCGGGCTTGTACCTGAATTAACTGTTGAGGCTGGGAAAAGGGCTGCATTAGGAGCAGGGGCACGAGTTTTAAAATCATATAGTTATGAACTTTCAAATGCTGAAATAACGGAAATAAAAGCTATGAAAGTTGATATTATTCTCTTATCAGGTGGTACTGATGGAGGAAATAAAGCTATTATTATTGAAAATGCTCGTAAAATCGCCAAAAATTTAACTAATATCCCGATAATAGTTGCGGGAAATAAATGTGCTTATGATGAGATCGAGACGATTTTTACTGAGTATAATATATCATATATCTTGACAGAAAATGTAATGCCAAAATTAAATCAGATTGAGGTTGTAGCTGTTCGTGAACAAATCAGAAAAGTATTTATGGATAATATTATAAAGTCTAAAGGAATGGATAAAGCAGAAAGTTTTACTGATGGTATCTTAATGCCAACGCCAGCAGCTGTTTTAAAAGCTAGTGAAATTTTAGCTAAGGGAACTAGTAAAGCAGATGGCTTTGGGGATTTAATTGTTGTCGATATTGGTGGGGCTACAACTGATGTGCATTCATTAGCAGCAGGCTTTCCAACCAAGGCAGGAATAAACTTAAAAGGTTTACAAGAACCATTTGCGAAGCGGACAGTTGAAGGTGATTTAGGAATGCGTTATTCAGCACTTGCTTTATTAGAGGCTAGTGGTGAGAAAAATTTTTATGATTATGGTATTAAAGAAAATATCTATGCTAAATGTGATTTTCGTCATCAAGTTGTGGACTTTGTTGCTACGACTAGTGAAGAGATTAAGTTTGATGAAGCAATGGCGAAAGTGGCGACAAAGCTTGCTATTAACAGGCATGTTGGCATGGTTGAGGTAGCTTATACACCACTTGGAGAAGTATTCAATCAATATGGTAAAGATCTACTAGAAGTTAAGTATTTAATCGGTACGGGGGGAATCCTTGTAAATAGTGAAAACCCATTTGATATTCTCAAAGAAGGTTTATTTTCGAAACAAGAGCCAACATTATTAAAACCAATTGCTCCAGAAATTAAAGTTGATAACATGTATATTTTATCAGCGATGGGATTATTAGCTTTTGATTTACCAGATTGTGCACTAAAAATAATGAAAAAATATATAATTGATAAATAATAAAATGGGAGGGTAATTAAATTGGAACTAACTAATAAAAAACTCAACATCGATGAGTTTCTTAAAACAAGAGAGGAAGTTCTAAAAACGTGGAGTACTGGCGAACAAGTGAAAGATTTAAACCAGAATATAAACTATGCGGCAAGTATTCCTAAAACAAAAAACTTTGCATTAATATTAAAAAAAGCCAAACATGATCAAGTGACATTGACGCAACCACGTGCTGGTGTCGCATTAATCCCAGATCACATCGAATTACTAAAATTCTTATCAGAAGAAGGAGAAGCTGATCTATTACCTACTACTATTGATTCATATACTAGGCAAAACCGTTATGAAAGTTGTGCTTTAGGAATTGATGAATCAAGACGTTTAGGAAGATCGATGTTAAATGGTTTCCCTGTCGTTAACCATGGTGTTAATGGTGCTAGACAAGTACAAGAAAGTCTAGATAAACCTGTTCAAGCACGACATGGTACTCCTGATGCCCGGTTAATGTCAGAAATTATTCATGCTGCTGGATGGACTTCAAATGAAGGTGGCGGAATTTCATATAATATTCCTTATTCCAAAGATGTTCCATTAGATAAAACGATAAAAGATTGGCAATATTGTGACCGCTTGGCGGGGATTTATGAGGAAAATGGCGTTCCAATTAACCGTGAACCTTTTGGTCCTTTAACAGGTACTTTAGTACCACCATCAATGTCAAATGCCGTTGCGATCATTGAAGCTTTACTTGCAGCTGAGCAAGGTGTTGTTCATATTACGGTCGGATATGGACAATGTGGAAACCAAATCCAAGATATTGCCGCTATTAAGGCATTAGAACAACAGACCGATGCTTATTTGAAAAAATATGGCTATGACCGTAGAGTAATAACGACTGTCTTTCATCAATGGATGGGTGGATTTCCTCGCGATGAAGCTAAAGCTTATGCAGCAATAGCGAATGCTTCTGTTACTGCTGCCTTAGCACGGGTGACAAAAATTATTGTTAAAACAACTCACGAAGCTTTTGGGATTCCGACAAAAGAAGCTAATGCCAATGGTTTAAAATGTACTAAGATGGTTTTGAATCTTTTAGCTGATCAAAAAGTCTATATGTCTAAGAAATTAAAAGAACAAACTAACATTATCAAAGAAGAAACTAAATGTATTTTGGATGCTGTTTTTGAAGCCGGTAAAGGAGATTTAGCTCGAGGCGTTGTCGAAGCATTTAAAAGAGGGATCCTAGATATTCCTTTTGCTCCTAGTCGTCATAATGCTAATATTATTTTACCAGCTCGTGATTCATACGGAGCTGTACGTTACCTAGATGTTGGTAATGTACCTTTATCTGATGAACTAAAGAATTACAATCGTTATATGTTAGAAAAACGCGGAATTACTGAAAAAAGACCAGTAAATTTCCAAATGACAGTTGATGATATCTTTGCTATTAGTGAAGGTAGACTAGTAGGCAAAGCAAAAGAGACTAGAAAGTAGGTGTGATTAATGAAAATAATTGATGTTTTATTATGTGAAGGTAGAACAGGGTTTTATTTTGATGATCAAAGGGCAATAAAAAAGGGTGCAAAACAAGATCTGCTGATTTATGAGGGTGAAGCGATTACTTCTGGTTTTACCGCAATTAGACAAGCAGGTGAAGCTATTTCCGTTTTATTAGTATTAGAAAATGGAGAAATTGCTCATGGTGACTGTGCTGCCGTTCAATATTCTGGTGCTGGAGGAAGGGATCCTTTATTTTTAGCTGCTGATTTTATCCCCTTTATTGAAACACATATTTCACCATTATTAATAAATCAAGAATTATCAACATTTAAAGAGATGGCAGAAGTTATTGATAATTTAACAATTGCTGGTAAGAAAGTTCATACTGCTATTCGCTATGGTGTAACGCAAGCACTATTAGATGCATTTGCGAAAAAGGACCATATAACGATGGCCGAAGTTATTCAAAAAGAATATGAAATCGAGCTTCCATTTAAGCAAATTCCAATCTTTGGACAATGTGGTGATGAGCGTTATACAAATGCTGACAAAATGATTATCAAACATGTTGATGTTTTGCCACATGCATTAATAAACAATGTTGAGAAAAAACTAGGTTATAAAGGTGAAATCTTATTGGAGTATATCACCTGGTTACGTGATCGAATTATTACGAAAAGAATCAGTGACGATTATAACCCAGTTCTTCATATTGATGTTTATGGTACAATTGGAATTATCTTTGATAATGATACAAAAATGATGGCTGATTATATTGAAACTTTAGCAAATGCTGCAAGACCTTTTAAATTAAGAATTGAAGGTCCTATGGATGTAGAAAATCGTGAACTTCAAGTTGAAGCAATGAGTAAATTGCGTGAAGAAATTGACTTAAGAAATATACCTGTAGAATTAGTCGCAGATGAATGGTGTAATACAATTGAAGATATAAAATTATTTGCGGATAAAAAAGCAGGACATATGGTACAAATCAAAACCCCAGATTTAGGCGGTGTCAATAATATTGCTGAGGCAATTATTTATTGTAATGAAAAAAATATTGGTTCTTATGTCGGGGGAACATGTAATGAGACAAATCGTTCCGCCGAAGTAACAACTAATATCGCCATTGCTTGTGGTGCTGATCAAATTCTCGCAAAACCTGGTATGGGATTTGACGAAGGATATATGATTGTTAAAAATGAAATGAATCGCGTATTAAAACTTGTTGAGTATCGTAAAAGAATTAACAGAGGATGATGATATGAAATTATTAAGACCTTCAAAGGCTGGTACATATGAATCAAATGATATTTATCTTATGTTGTTTCCTGGAAGCTCTGGTAATAAATTAGAATTAGAAAGCGTCGTTTATGAAACTTATGGAAAGCAGATAAAAAATGTTATTTTTACAACATTAGAAGCAATTGGAGTAAATAATGTTCTTGTTAAAGCGATAGATAAAGGAGCTCTAGATTTTACGATTAAAGCAAGATTAAAAACAGCCCTTAAAAGGGGTGGAATAGATGTCTAATCTAAGACGGAGTATCTTATTTATCCCGGGAAATAATCCCGGGATGTTACAAAATGCTGATGTATTTGATGCTGATAGTGTAATCTTTGATTTAGAAGATAGTGTAAGTCTTGATGAAAAAGATTCAGCACGGCTCCTTGTAAAAGAAGTACTGGATACGATTAATTTTAATTGTGAAATAATCGTTCGGATTAATCCTTTCGATACACCATTTTATGAAGACGATGTTAATCTGATTAAGAACTCAAATGCTAATCTGATTCTATTACCAAAAGCCAGTTGTGAAAGTGTTTTGGACTTAACAAAGCGCTTAGAAGCGACCAAAATCAATATTATGGTTTTAATTGAAACGGCGATGGGTGTAGAGCAAGTATTTGCGATTCTAAGCTCTAGTGAGCGTTGTAAAGGATTAATGATCGGTGGTGAAGATTTATGTGTGGATTTAAATTGTCCACGAACAAAAGCGGGAAATGAGATTTTTTATGCCCGAAGTCGTTTGGTTAATTGTGCAAAAGCACTTAATAAATTTGTGATTGATACACCTTTTACTGATACTAATGATGAAAAAGGATTAATAGTTGATACGAAGTTTGCCAAAAGTTTAGGATTTATTGGTAAGGCTTCAATTAATCCGCGGCAAATATATTTTATTAATGAAGTTTTTAGTCCGACTGCTTTGGAGATAAAGCATGCTAAAAGAATTATCGCTGCGAAAGAAAGTGCTTTAAAACAAGGGCTAGGAGTGTTTGCGCTTGATGGAAAAATGGTTGATTTACCGATAATCAAAAGAGCTGAAAGTTTACTCGAAACTTCACGTAAATTAGGGCTTATAAAGGAGTAAGATCATGGAAATTTTAGGTTATAAAAAAGATTATCAACTTTTTAATGGTGTTGATTTAAACAAGAAAACGAAATTTATAACACCTCAAAAAAACAATCAATCAAAAGCCAAAGTCAAACAAAATCTTAATGATTTATTTTCCGAAATAGAATTAAAAGATGGGATGACATTATCATTTCATCATCATTTACGAAATGGCGATTATGTTTTAAACTTTGTAATGCAAGAAATTGCCAGAAGAAAGGTTAAAGATATCACTATTTTTGCTAGTTCATTATTTCCAATTCATGCACCACTTGTTCCGTTAATTGAAAATGGTGTTGTTACGAGCATCTATGCAGCATTTATCTCTGGACCAGTAGCAAGTGCAATTAGTGAAGGGAAATTACAAAAGTGCGTTATTATGCATACACATGGGGGACGAGCTCGGTTAGTTGAAAGTGGAGATGTTACAATTGATATTGCTTTTATCGCCAGCCCTACTTGTGATAAATTGGGAAATATTACTGGAACGATTGGTAAGAGTGCCTGTGGTTCTTTAGGGTACGCAGTTACTGATGCGCTATATGCAAAGACTACTGTTGCGCTTACTGATAATTTAGTTACTAATCTTGATAGCTATGAAATAGATAAAAAGTATATTGATTATATAATTAGCGTTGATTCGATAGGTGACAGTAAAGGTATTGTGTCGGGAACAACACAAATTACTAAAAATCCCTTAGGATTGAAGATTGCCCGTCTAACAACAGAGATCATTAAACATTCAGGTTATTTTAAGAATGGTTTTTCATTTCAAACTGGTGCAGGTGGGATTAGCCTAGCTGTATCTTATTATCTTAAGCAATTAATGCTTGAGGAAGATATTAAGGGTAGTTTTGCTTCAGGAGGAATTACCGGTTATTTAGTTGATATGCTGGAAAATGATTTATTTGAAAAATTATATGATGTTCAGTGTTTTGATTTAGAAGCGGTACGCTCAATCCATGAAAATAGGAATCATCTTGCGATAAGCGCCTCAAAATATGCTAATATTAATGATGATTGTATTGTAAATGATTTAGATTTTGTAATTTTGGGGGCAACCGAAATTGACTTAGATTTTAATGTTAATGTGACAACCACATCAACTGGAGAAATAATGGGTGGATCTGGTGGACATAGTGATACAGCAGCTGGTGCTAATGTTACAATCGTTGTTTCACAATTATTTAATGCTAGAATTCCTGTTATAAAGGATAAAGTGATTTGTAAAACAACACCTGGTGAAACCATAGATATATTAGTAACGGAAAGAGGAATAGCGATAAACCCATTAAGAAAAGACTTATATGAGCGTTTAAAGGAAACTAATCTTCCAATTAAGTCAATTGCAGAGTTAAAAGCTATTTCCGATAATCTGATTGGTGTCCCTGAAGAGATAAAGTTTGCTGATAAAATAATTGGTGTTGTCGAATATCGTGATGGTAGTGTTATCGACTTTTTATATAAAAAAAGCAAATAGGTTTAAAAGGACTTAATCGAAATAAGTCCTTTTATTATGTCCATCATAATATTTTATTAGACAAAAGCTTCGCTATATTGACAAAATAAGCTTTTATAATATGGTAATTATTTTAAAAAATAACTGCATTATTTAAAAAAACTTGAAAAATATCATTTTTATGGTAAAATAACTATAATATAATAATATAGAAAAATTTACCTAAACGGTTGTATATATATATATATTATTCTTTTTAAAGGAGGGACTATATGTCAGAAATTCGAAACATATTTATTGATGAAATCCTCACCACAATAAAAAAAATTAAATTAAAATTAAAAGATTATACATTTGAAGAATTTAAAAGTGACTTCCACATAGTCGAAAATACAATAAGGTATTTAAATATTATTGGTGAGGCCAGTAAGCATATCTCAGAAGAATTAAAACTTGAATATCCTGATATCCCTTGGGATACATTAGCTGACCTAAGAAATATTCTTAATAATCCTGAGCATATATCTTTAGTCTGGGATATTGCTAAAGAAAAATTAAAAAATCTAAAGCCAGATTTGGAAAAACTTTAGAACAAATAAAAATCCTCATGTAATATGAGGATTTTTATTAGTTTTATAATGATTTAGCGTTTGGAATGTAGTTAGCGTGAATATCTTTTAATAACGCCATTCTTTCCTCAGCAAATTTATTTGCTGCTAGTTGGGTATTAATCTTATGCTCTTTTGCATAAGCGTAAATTCTTAATAAACGGTCATATATTTTTTCAACTTCACGTAAGGTTGCCTCGCGGTTATAAGGTGGGAAAAATTCTTGGTAAACGTTGATTAATCCAGCACCGTTAATAACGAAGTCTGGGGCATATAAAATACCACGGTTCATTAACATGTCGCCATTTTTATTTTCATCTAATAAGACATTGTTAGCGCACCCTGCAACAACCTCGCATTTTAACTGTGGAATCGTATCATCATTTAATACTGCTCCTATTGAACAAGGGGCAAAGATATCACATTCAACTGAATAGATTTCATTAATACCTACAGCTTTCGCACCGAACGCTTTTACAGCTTTCTGTACTCGCTCTTTAACGATATCAGTAACGATTAATTTTGCGCCTTCTTTGTGGAAGTGTTCGCACATCGTATAACCAACTGCACCTAAACCTTGGACTGCGATTACGCGATCTTTTAAGCTATTATTTCCCCATTTTTCAAATGCGGTAGCTTTAACACCCCAGTAAGCACCGTAAGCAGTTACAGGAGATGGGTTGCCTGAAACATTTGCGAGTCCATTGATGTAATCTGATTCCATAACCATGTAGTCACAGTCATGTTCGTTAATATTCATATCTTCACCGGTATAAAACCGACCGTTAAGTGACTGAATATAACGTCCATAAGCACGGAAATAAGCTTCACTTTTTACTGTTTTAGGGTCACCGAGTAATACAGATTTTCCACCACCGCAGTTACATTCAGCAGCGGCACATTTGTAAGTCATGCCACGTGATAATCTTACAACATCAAATAAAGCATCCTCTTCATTTTCATAATTCCATAATCTTGTTCCACCAATAGCTGGACCAACGGTAGTATCGTGAATTGCGGTAATCCCTTTTAATCCAGTTGATTTGTCATGAAAAAAGATAATTTGTTCATGACCGTATTTTTCCATATAATCAAAAACACCCATTTAAAGATCCCTCCATTTATTTTTTAATAGGTTTTTGCTTGTTCTTCACCATTTAAAACTCTTAATGCTCCTTGAGCAAGTGATAGTAGTTCGTTTTCACCAGGATAAACAAGAACTTCTGCTAAGAAAGAAACTCGTTTCGTAATATTTTCTACCGCATATGGTTCATAGGCTAAACCACCTGTTAATACGATGTAATCAATATCACCATATAATACTGTACTACATGAACCAATTTCTTTTGCGATTTGATAAATCATCGCATCGTATATTAATTTTGCTTTTTTATCGCCCTCTTTAATACGTTTAGCAACTTCACTAGCATCATTTGTGCCTAGATATGATGCTAAACCGCCTTTACCATAGTTCATACGAATAATATCCTGTAACGTATATTTGCCACTAAAACACATTTTGTATAATGGTCCCATCGGAACAGTACCACTTCTTTCAGGGCTCATTGGTCCATCACCGTCAAGAGCGTTATTTACATCGATTACACGTCCCAATTTATGCACTGCAACACTGACGCCACCGCCAAGATGAGCGACAATTAAGTTTAAATCTTGGTAATTTTTCCCTTTGTCTTTAGCTGCCTTTCGCGCGATAGCCTTATGATTTAAAGCGTGAAAGATACATGAACGTTCAATTTCCGCCATTCCAGAGATTCTTGCAATATCTTCCATCTCATCTACAGCTACAGGGTCAACAATATAAGCAGGGATGTTGTAATCGTTTGCGATATCAAGGGCGATTAATGCTCCTAGATTTGATGCGTGTTCCCCGCGTTTTGCTTCATTAATATCTTTAACCATCGTATCGTTTACGATATAAGTTCCACTTGTAAGTGATCTTAACATACCGCCCCGACCACAAATGGCACTCAATTTTTTTAAATCAAAATTACTTTTTTTAAGTTCTTCTAAAATCAAGTCTCTTCTAAATTTAAATTGACTTGCTATCGTCGGAAATTGTTGAATTAGTTCTGTTGGATGGTTAATTTTATAGTCATAAATCATTAGTTCATCCTCAAAAATTGCGATTTTTGTTGATGTGCTCCCAGGATTTATCACTAAAATAAACTTCCCCATATGCTTCACTCCTTACTTTTAATCCATTATTACACTTAACGCAATCGAATGCAGTTTTGTTTCGTGACTATCAGCTCTTGATGTTAAAACAATTGGCGCTTTTGCACCCATAATGATGCCAGCGCTTTTTACATTGTCCACACCGAACATCCAGCCCTTATATAAAGCATTACCGACTTCAATATAAGGAACAATCAAGATATCTGCATTACCAGCTACAGGACTTTTGATATTTTTTGTTTTAGCTGCTTCTTTGTCTAATGCTAAATCAATTGCTAGAGGACCACAAATATCACAATGGATAATTTCTAAGTTTTCTTGCATTTGTTCAATTTCATGGCATTTTAATGTTGATGGCATTTTAGGATTTACCTTTTCAACAGCACTAATGCAAGCCACTTTTGGTCTACTAATACTTAATGCTCTTGCTAAATTTACTGCGTTCACCGTTATTTGCTTTAACTGATCGACAGTAGGATCAATATTCATTGCTCCATCACTTAAAAAGATTAAGCGATCAAATTTTGGTAATTGAATAACCATAACATGACTTATAATACTATCTGTACGAAGTCCATATTCTTTATCAAGTACCTTTTTCATGATGACAGCTGTATCAACTAAACCTTTCATTAAAACATCTGCTTGTCCGCTTGAGACACTTTTTACAGCTTCAAAACAAGCTGTTTCTTTATCAGTAATATTTATTATTTTACAATTACTTAGTGAAAAGTTGATCTCATTGGCAATTTTTTTAATTTTGACTTCATCACCAAACAAAATAAAATCACAGAGATTTAAATTAACAGCTTCACTAATCGCTTGCAATACTTCGTGATCTTCTGGACATGCTACCGCGATCGTTTTATTAGGTTGATTTTGTGCAACCAACATGAGTTCTTGTAATGTTTTCATCTCTACACCTCCCCTAGAAAACGCTTTCAACACTATTATACTATAAATTTAAAATATATAAATAATTTATGGAAAGTTTTTCAAAAAACTTTTATATTAGTAGATGATATTATTCAAAAACAAAAAAGTACACATGTTTTGCGTACTTTACTTGTTGTTTTTATCATCATTTCCTTTATATATATCACTGAAATCAAAGAGTTCACGAATATCTAGTTCTAGTGTTTTTGCGATTCGATATACGTTTTGAATTGTGATATTTTTTTCAGCTCTTTCAATTTGACCGATATATGTCCGATGTATACCGCTTTGGAGACCTAGTTCTTCTTGAGAAAGACCTTTACTCATTCGAAGCAGGCGTAATTTTTTCCCGAATAATTTATTGATTTCATTATTTTTATTCATGTTATCACCACCACTTGAAATAAAAATACTATTATTTATGTTGATTATCTACAGACTATAGCTCGCATTAAAAAGAAAAATAAATATATTGTTGTTGTATTATTGGAAAACGATTATAATAAGGAGGGTGATAATAATGATTATCGGTATCGGTTGTGATTTAATTAAGATCGCAAGAATTACGAGTAAATTAGCTAAGCGTATTTTATCAATCGAAGAAAGAATTCTTTTTGATAAAATTACTTCTGAAAAACGAAAACTTGAATTTCTTGCAGGTAGGTTTGCGGCTAAAGAGGCATTTTCTAAAGCATTAGGGACTGGAATTGGTGTTACCAGTTTTAAAGATATTGAAGTATTAAATAACGAGGCTGGTAAACCTTATATAGATTATAATAGTGATTTTAAAGTGCATATATCAATTACTCATACTGATGAGTATGCCCTTGCTTACGTAGTAATCGAAAAAAAATAGGCTAGATAAACTAGCCTATTTTTTAATCTTCTGTTGGAGCTAACAGTAATCCAATATTAATTAATCCTGTTATTCCCACAAGTGTATATATAGTACGAGATAATATTGAATCACTTCCATTAAAAATCCAAGCTACTAAATTGAAATCAAATAATCCAATTAGACCCCAATTAATTGCACCTATTATTGTAATTATTAGAGCTATTTTTTGTAAGATAGTTACACTCATATAATACGCGCCTCCTATTATAGTTTATCAATAATATTATCTCTTTTAGTTATATTTTTATACATTAGAGAATATTTTTTCACTTAATGTCATAGTATTAAATGAAAAGTTTTGCGAGGTGGATTAGATGAAAAGAATTATTCCGATTTTATTAATGATAGTAATGCTTTCTATATTTGGTGCATGTGGAAAGAAAAAGGATACAGATATCGTAAAATCTTTAGGAGAAAAAATCGATAAACTTGAAATTTATGAAGTTGATGCGGTAATGGATATAAAAGAAATGAATAAATCACATTTATTTGATGTGAATATAAAATATTTGAAACCAGACCTATATAAGGTAACGCTTAAAAATCGTGATAGTAATAATGTTCAGATTGTATTAAAGAATAAAGAGGGCGTATTTGTTTTAACACCAGCTCTTAATAAAAGTTTTAAATTTCAAAGTGATTGGCCATTAAATAGTTCACAACCATATTTATATCAATCAATTGTCAAAGATATTGTAAATGATAAAAACACGATTGTAACTAAACACAATAATGAATATGAAATTAATACCAAAGTCAATTATCGGCGTTCGAAAGAGTTAAATACCCAAAAAATAATTATTGATGAAAAAACCCTGTTTCCTAAAGAAATTAAAGTATTAGATGCAAGTAATAATGAAAAAATTATCGTGAAGTTTAATGAAGTAAAATATAAGCCAAAGTTTAATGAAAATGAATTTAAATTAGAATATAGCATGAATCATGCTAAAGAGACTCATCAAGGAAATTTACCTACATTTGAAAATCGGACAATTATGTATCCAACTAGTATACTTGATGGTATGAAAATAAAAGAAGAAACAATTAAAGATATCGATACTGGTAAAAGAGCGATTATGACCTTTGAAGGAAGTGCACCATTTACGGTAGTTGAAGAATATTTAAGTGTCGCTGAAGTGTTTAGTGCTTCTGAATTAATCTATGGTGACCCAGTGCTAATTTGTAGCGGTATTGCTTTTCAAACTGATAATTCTTTAACCTGGCATCAAAATGGTATTGAATTCTTCATTATTTCTGAGGTTTTAACCCCAGATCAAATGTATCTGCTGGCAAATTCATTTCTTGTTCAGGCAGAAAAATAATTTTATTGAAGTTCCCAAATTGGGAACTTTTTTAATGTTTATTAGCATAAGATTTACTGGTGAGAAAGATGAATGAGAGATTAAAACAAATAAAGTTACATCCCGTGCGTTATTATAAATCATTAATTAAAAATGATCCTCAAGGAATTGACTTAACAATCGGTGAGGGACATTTTAATAGTCCTTTTAATGCGAAATTAAAAGCATATGAAGCGCTTCTGACAAATAATACTAAATATAGTCAAATTGAAGGAGATAAAGCATTACGGAAATTAGTAGTTGAAAAATATTATCCTAAATATGATGAAAATACGGAAATTATCATCACTAATGGTTCTTCACAAGGACTATTTAATGTATTATTAACATTAATTTCTTCGTTTGAGGATGAAGTAATTATTGCTGGTCCATATTATCCTGCATATTATAATGTTATTCGTTTACTGGGAGCAAAACCAGTTGTAATTGATACTAGTAAAAGTCAATTTAAGTTAAATAGAGAACTATTAGAAATTAAAGTAAATAAAAATACTAAAGCGTTAATAATTAATGAACCAAATAATCCTACAGGAGTAAGTTATACGTTGTCTGAGAAAAAGGAGTTATTAAATTATAGCGTTGAAAAAGAAATATATGTTATCGTAGATGAAATTTACCGGTTATATACTGATAGTAGTTATGTTCCTTTTCATGACTTACTAGATAATAATTCCAAAAAATATTTTATTTTTATTAATGGTTTATCGAAGTCACATTTAATGACAGGGTACAGGATTGGCTTTGTCTTAAGTAATCCATTGTTTTGTCAACAATTAAGAAAAGCAAATTATTTAATCGTCAGTAGTATTTCTTCAATAATGCAGCAAGCAGCAATTGGTGCTTTAACAGATGATTATTTTTGTGAATTTGTTAAAAAATATTATTTAAATAATGTAGCCATGCTTTTAGATGCCCTAAAGTTTTTAAAAGTACCATATGTAGATACAACATGTGGGTATTATGTTTTTATTGATGTTAGTAAGTTTAATATGTCAGGAAGGGAATTTTGTCTCTTTTTTAGCAAAAATTATCATATCGCGCTCGTTCCTGGAGACTTATTTGGTGTAGACTATAGTAACTATATTAGGGTATCATGTTGTAAAGATGTCACAGACATTGTGAAATTTGTCGAATTTTTCACAAGTTATATTGCTAGTATAAGTCAAATAAGTTGGTTATAACAACTAAATAATAAATATTACTTTTTTTATCAAAATACTTAACAAACGATAAATACTATGCTATAATTACTTTGTAATGTTAGAGATAGCATTACAGCAAAAATATTATTTTGCACCCCCATATACCCTTTTCATAATAACCCCTAATATGGGTCGTGGGAGACCACGACCCCCCATTAATTTGGGACTATTCTTTTGTTAGATAACTTCTAACTTTTTTTTATTTAATTAGTAATTTGTAGTATAATGATAAAGAGTATATTTTTAGGAGAAATGCTATGAAGCTATTATTAAAAAATGGTTTGGTATATGATGGTACAAATAATCCCCCCGTTAAAACTGATGTATATTTAGAAGCAGGTGTTATTAAACAAATTGGTGATAATTTGACTGTAGAAGCTACAAAAGTTATTGATTGTACAAATTTGGTTGTTGCTCCAGGGTTTATTGATTGTCATTCCCATAATGATTTTTTTGTAAATCATGATGATGTTGAAACAGCTAATTTACCTTTTTTAAGACAAGGTATAACGACACAAATTGTCGGGAATTGTGGCTTTAGTTCTTATGGAGTTGGAAGCGATTCACAATATAAAGAACTTATCGGTGGCGGTTTATTTAAATCAGAACATATTGGCAGTTTAAATGATTTTATCAGCAAAGTATCAGGAAAACTGATGCAAAATATTGTTCCTCTTATTGGACATGGGACAACAAGAATATCAGTTTCAGGAAATACTGCAAAGAAATTAAGTGAAACGGAAATGAAAAAACAATTAGCATTAGTTGAAGATGCATTAAAATCTGGCGCCTTTGGCGGTTCATTAGGTTTGATGTATCAGCCGGGGATGTTTGCCCCTACTGATGAATTAGAGAAGTTTGCGGAAATGATTAAAAAATATGGCGGGATCCTTACAATTCATGCCCGAGCTAATTCGAAAGTTGCGCTTGGCTATTCATTATTAGGAAAAGCTCATATGATACAAGCATTGGATGAAATTATCCAGATCATGGAAAAGACTCATGTCAGGACCCAGTATTCACATCTTATTTTTGTTGGAAAATCCTCTTGGAAATGTGTTAAGCCGATGTTAAAGCGGTTTTATAAAGCTAGAAACAAAGGTTATGATATAGCCTATGATATTTATCCTTTTACATATGGAGCTAGTGTTATAACGGTGATTTTACCTAGTTGGTATTTAAAACTAACTAAAGAAAAGCGTAAAAAACCAATAAATCGCTGGAAATTGAAACTCATTATTAATATCACGAAAAGATTATTAGGTATTGATTATCAGGATTTAGTAGTTAGTTATATTAGTGATGATTACCCTCAATATGAAGGGAAGACAGTAACAGAGCTAGCTAAAAGTGAAAATATTAAACCGTTTGATATGTATTTAAAATTAGTTGAGTTATCTCTTGGTAAGGGCAGAATTATGTTAGGTAAGTATTATAATGAAGCGATAATCTTAAAATTAATGCAGGATGAATTAGCAACTTTTATGACTGATGCTTGGTATGAAGCATCTGGTACTCAAAACGCTGGTACGTATCAAGCTTTCCCTTATTTTATTCAAAAAACAAGAGAGAATAAGCTTAAATTAGAAGCGACAATTAATAAAATGACGGGGCTTACCGCTAACCGTTTTAAAATCCAAAATCGTGGCTATATTAAAGTAGGATATGCTGCGGATATTACGATTTTTAATTATAATGAAATTGAGGTTAATCCTAATATTCCTAATGAACAACCTAAGGGAATTAAATATGTGATTGTTAATGGTGAAATAACGATTGATAATAATAATTATACTGGTGTTAAAAAAGGTATAGTTTTAAGGAAACAGATAAATAGAAGGGAGGAGTTACGTTAAACAAAGTTTTACGTAACGCTAGTTATGGCAGAAGTGAATTTAAATGGCGATTTAATTAAAAAAATTGCTCATGATTTAAAGATTAAAACTAATCAGGTGGATAAAGTACTAGAATTATTGGCTGATAATAATACGGTACCTTTTATCGCCCGATATCGTAAGGAAGTTACGGGTGCATTAGATGAGGAACAAATCAGGGAAATTAGTAAAGAGTACGATTATCAACAAAATCTTTTAAAACGAAAAGATGATGTTATCCGCTTAATAGATGAAAAGGGTAAGTTAACTCCTGAATTGAAAGCTAAGGTTCTGGCGTGTGAAAAATTAGCTGATGTCGAGGATCTATATCGTCCTTATAAAGAAAAGAAAAAAACCCGGGCAACGATGGCAATTGCGAAAGGTTTAGAACCTTTAGCTGAACTATTTTTAGCGTTTCCATCGGATATTGATATAATCAAAGAAGCAGAAAAGTATATCGATGAAGAAAAAGATGTAAAAAGTGCAGAGGCAGCTATTCAAGGTGCACAAGACATTATTGCGGAAATTGTTTCTGATAGTCCAGAAATTCGTCAATTTGTGAAAAAGGTTATTGTTAATGAAGGTTTTATATGTACTAAGGTTAAAGCTGAAGAGCTTGATGAAAGAAATGTTTATGAGATTTATTATGACTATCAAGAACCGATTAATAAGATCGTGTCTCATCGAATCTTAGCGATGAACCGCGGTGAAAATGAGAAAATTATCCGCGTAAATATTGAAGAACCAAAAGAAAAAGTTATGAATTTTATTTTTAAACAAATGATTAAAGATGAAAGGGCTGTAACTACACCATATGTTATTGCATCTTGTGAAGATGGATATAAACGCTTAATAAAACCGTCTGTAGAACGTGAAATTAGAGCGGAATTAAAAGAAAAGGCTGAAGCACAAGCAATAAACATTTTCTCGGAAAACTTACGTAATTTATTGTTACAACCACCTATGAAGGGGAAAATGGTGTTAGGTGTCGACCCTGCGTATCGAACAGGATGTAAATATGCTGTTGTCGATGAAACAGGAAAGCTGTTAGACTTTGGTGTGATCTTTCCTCATGAAAAATATAAAGGCGAGACTGTTAATGAGAAACGAATCGATGAGGCTAAAAGAACAATTAAACAGGTAATTGAGAAATATGCGATTGAAATTGTCGCAATCGGTAATGGAACAGCTTCAAGAGAAACAGAAGAATTTATTGCGGGTGTTTTAAGTAACTTAAAGCAAGATGTATCATATATTATAGTTAGTGAAGCAGGAGCATCAGTTTATTCAGCATCGGAGTTAGCTAAAGAAGAATTTCCCGACTTAAATGTTGAAGAACGTTCTGCAATATCGATTGCTAGAAGACTGCAAGATCCGCTTTCAGAATTAGTCAAAATTGATTCTAAGTCAATTGGTGTTGGCCAATATCAACATGATGTAACCCAAAGTAAATTAAATGAATCACTTAATTTTGTGGTTGAAACGACCGTTAATCGTGTTGGTGTTAATGTAAATACTGCTTCAACCGCATTATTAAAATATGTTTCTGGTTGTAATGCCAGTGTTGCGAAGAATATTGTTAAGTATCGTGACAAATTCGGTAAGTTCGAAAATCGTGAACAATTGAAACAAGTGCCACGTTTTGGTGAAAAGTCATATGAACAAGCTATTGGTTTTTTACGCATTGTAGATGGAGACCAAATTTTGGATAAAACAAGCATTCATCCCGAGAATTATGACAATGCACGATTGCTTTTAGATTACTTAAAATGTGACGATAAAGATTTAGGTACAGAAAAGTTAAAAGTGGCAATTAATAAATCTGATCGGAAACATTTAATGCATATTACGACATTAGGTGAGCATACTTTAAATGATATCTTAGACGCTTTTATTGCTCCTAATCGTGACCCTCGTGATGATATAGCACAACCACTATTAAGAAAAGGGATTATGAATTTAGAAGACCTAAAAGTTGGCATGGAACTACAAGGTACAGTAAGAAATGTGGTTGATTTTGGGGCTTTTATTGATTGTGGTGTAAAAGAAGGCGGACTCGTTCATTTGTCAAAATTAAGTAAAGCTTATGTTAAACATCCAATGGATATAGTAAATGTTGGAGATATTGTTACCGTGTATGTAGAAAATATTGACTTATCACGACGACGTTTATCATTAACGATGATAAAACCAGGATCATAAACCGAAAATTTCAAAAAAGAATCTTGACAATAAATTGCTGATAGTGTATTATAAAATGGCATTTGTATTGCGGAGTAATACTCAAGAGGCTGAAGAGGCGCCCCTGCTAAGGGTGTAGGTCGGGAAACCGGCGCGAGGGTTCAAATCCCTCTTACTCCGCCATTTTATAATTATGTGCCGACTTAGCTCAATTAGGTAGAGCAACTGACTTGTAATCAGTAGGTTACGGGT
>CALFRW010000108.1 GCA_937919135.1 uncultured Haloplasmataceae bacterium | reverse complement strand
CTCACATGCCTTTCACGCATGCATTCACGGGTTCAAATCCCGTATCGGTCACCATATAAATAAATTAAACCCTTTTCTTCACGGAGAAGGGTTTTTTCTTGATTTATTAGACCATTATTGAAGTTATTATCATGAATTATTCAAAACATTAACACAGAAACAATCGAATTGATTCAACTGTATTTATAATTGTTTGAATGGTATAATAGTATTTACCAATGGATAAAGTGAGGATTTTGGAATGAAAAAAAGCAATAAGATAATATTTGTGTTAATCATTATGACTGGATTAATCGTTTTTTTAATAAGTTTAGTCTTTTTATATGCAGGCGATGAACTTGATCAGTTATTTAACGTGATTGGAATCCGTGTTGTTGCGTTATTTTTATCTTTTGTCTCATTCTTATCTAGTATCCTCTTTAGTTTGTTAATCCTATTGCATAACAAGACAACCGTTAAAATTAATGATGACACCAATAAAAGAGCTGAATTATTTAGAGAACTTTCTTTTGCCTCTAGCAATTATTCAATTATCGATTTTATTGATAGGATGTTACTATATAACGAATCAGAACGTTATATTGAAAGGTTTATTGAAAAAAAATCATCCACATTTCATGTCTTCGAAGATGGAATTGATGTTAAAGATGTGTTTAATAATCCCAATCAATATTCTTTTATTTCTATGAAAATACCTTTTAGAGTGGTTGAGGGTAAAATGGTATCCATGATAACTTTTGATAAACTTTGTTTTGAACGTGACGAACAAGATTATATTTTTTACTCTGAGAATAAAGAAGAAGCTAGAGCGTTCATCCTTTATAATGAAAGAACAAAAAGAAACAATATGATTATTAATTTGGTGATGCCAAAAGAATCTAAGTTTTATAATTCCGCAGAAATTAATCGTTACTCTAAAATTAAAATTTATATTAATATTTATAGTTTATTGGGTGTAAAAATCAAAGGAAATAGTGAGTTATACTTTACAAATCCAGAACAAATTGAGGGAGATAACACCAATACTTACGCAATTAACTCATCAAATTTCTTAATTACAGAAGGTCCTAAAATTACCATGCATAATGAATAAATTACAAAAAAGATTTTCTAGTTATCAATTGAAATTCACCAAATCATTAATAAAGGCAATTATAAATTATCTGAAAATAGTGAGAAATAACATAAACACCAGTGATGGTGTTTTTAATTTGAGTTATCACAAAAAAAGAAAGATAAATAGAGTACTAAGTGTACATAAAAATAGCATTATTAATCTTTTCAAATGTAGGAGGTTACAACAAAATCAATCCCTGTATTCATAAGAACAATAGTAGATATTTCAAAAAATTAGATTTTTAAAAACAGTAAAAAATGTGTTTTGATGCCCTGAATATTGTTATCGCAATGAATTATATGATATAGTTAACTTGAAGCATAAAAGCGTTTTCATTAAATGCAAAAAAATTCTAAGGAGGAAAAAGTAAAACATAATGAAACGATTTAGAGTTGTTTTTCTTGCGGTTCTTTTATTAGGACTGGCTTCATGTACCAAAACACCGAAAGTATCATTTACAGATGAATCTATCGAGATTTCAGTAGGTGAAACTAAGAAAATTAATTATGAAATAACAGAAGGTTATGAGGCGGAATTTATTTTACCAAATAACACAATTGTGTCAATTTCAGGAGAGAATATTACAGGTGTTAGTGCTGGACAAGTAGAACTAACAGTTAAAGTAAAAGGAACTGAAATTAGTGCAACTATTAATGTTATAGTAACTTTGGCTACAATTGAAGTAACTGAGGTTTCTATTTCAGGTAAAAATAGTGGTTTGGTTGGAGAAATGATAACTTTGACCGCTACTGTTTTACCAGCAAACGCAACCGATAAAACCATTGCTTGGTCATCTAATGATGAAACATTAGCCACTGTAACAAATGGCAATGTAAGTTTATTAAAAGCAGGCAGTGTTACCATAACTGCAACAGCAGGAACTAAATCTGTAACCCATATTATTTCTATTTCTGATCCAGTAGTGGATGTAGATGTAGAAACCGTTACAATTAGTGGGAAATCACTTGGTGAAACGGGAGACACGATAACATTAACTGTTACTGTGCTACCGGAAAATGCCACGGATAAAACAGTTGTTTGGTCATCCAGTGATGAAACACTAGCAACTGTATCTAATGGTTTTGTAACACTATTAAAAGTTGGTGCTGTTACTATTACAGCTAGAGCTGGTGAGGTTGAAGATAGGCATGTCATTACCATAACAGATCCAATTATAGCGGTTGAAAGTATCACTATAAGTGGTGAAACAGTGGGAGAAGTTGATGAAATAATTACACTTGTAGCTACTGTTTTACCAGAAAATGCCACCGATAAATTGGTTATTTGGTTATCCAGTGATGAAACACTAGCGACTGTATCTGATGGCGTTGTGACGCTATTAAAAGCCGGTAATGTAACAATAACTGCTAAAAATGGTGAAATAGAAACAGCACATGAAATAACCATTAATGAATCCGTTGTTCTTGTTGAAAGTATTACTATAGCGGGTGAAAATAGTGGTTTGGTGGGTGATGAAATTACTTTAACTGCTACTGTACTACCAGCAAACGCAACCGACAAAACCATTGTTTGGTCATCCAGTGATGAAACATTTGCGACTGTAACTGATGGTGTTGTAACACTATTAAAAGCAGGCAATGTAACAATAACAGCAAGTGTTGGTGAAGTTAATAAGACTCATATGATTTCTATTGAGAACCCAATTGTTAACGTTGATAGTGTAACAATTGAAGGTGATTCAGTTGGAGAAATGGGAGACACGATAACATTGACTGCTACTGTACTACCAGCAAACGCAACCGACAAAACCATTGTTTGGTCATCCAGTGATGAAACATTTGCGACTGTATCTGATGGCGTTGTAACACTATTAAAAGTTGGTAGTGTGACCATAACTGCTAAAAATGGTGATATCGAAACCACACATGAAATAACCATTAATGAACCAGTTATTCCTGTTGAAAGTATAACAATTACAGGTGAAACTAGTGGCTTAGTGGGTAATGAAATTACTTTAACGGCGACAGTATTACCAGAAAATGCGACCAATCAAACCGTTATATGGAATGTTGATGTTACAGCTTTTGCAAGTGTCGTGTCTGGCGTTGTCAGTTTAGATAGAGTTGGAACTGTGTATGTTAGTGCAACAATAGACGATATTACAGTAACACATCAAATAACGATTAATGCAGTTGCTGCTTATATACTATCTGTTAAATATGCTACTATTCAAGAAGCGATTAATGCTGCAAAAGATAATGATGTTATTAATATAGTTTCAGGTACTCACAACGAAGTATTGACCATAAACAAATCAAATATTAGTTTAACTTCTGAAGAAGGTGGCGATGTTATTCTCACCAATAAAATTAATATTGGATCAAATTTAGTCAATTTATCTTTTACACATTTATTATTTACAGGAGACGCACAATTTATATCAAGTGGTCCATTAACAGGATTTACTTTTACTAATAATGAAGTTTATGATACGAATTTAGTCGCGACACCTTACGCCCCTATTACACGTATTAATGTTAATGCGTTCATTCAATTTGGTGTCTTAGCAGGAACCGACATATTTGGAAATATTACAATTGAAGATAATATTTTTAATCATATTCAATCTGATATTATTTCTATTCATAGAACTAAAGCAGGGACATCAATTAATATTAGAAATAATGAGTTTAGAAACTTTGATATTTCTGTGATACGTTTTGATGGTGGCTATAATAATGGTACTTACAACATTACAGGAAATCTATTTGAAAATGATGTGAAACAAGCAGAGGCAGCGATTTTGTTTAGGTCTTATGCACCATCAGCTGGAAATGTTCAAACTATTAATATTAGCAATAATACATTTAAGAATATTGGAAATGAATCAAATAATCCAACTTCTACACAACCAGCTTCTGGTGTTATTGTTTCATCAACTTGGAATAGTAATGAAACTTATTTTAATGTATTAGATAATTGGTTCATTAATACACATAACTCTATTCATTTGAGGAAGAATGAAATAACAGAATTATGGCATGCCACTATCACTGGAAATACCTTTGAAAATCCAACTGGTTATATGTTCTATGAGGATGGTAGTTATGCAACATTCAATACAAATATTTACTTAGATAGATTGGGTGTTGAGGTTGATCCATTAAGAGTTATAACGACTACCGAAACTACGTATAGATCTATTTCAATTAAAGATCCGGTTCTAGTTGATTTTGAAATATCAGGCAACGCAACAGGTGAAACAACCGACGAAATTGTGTTGAATCTTGATGTAACACCACCATACTTTATTTTAGAAGATGTCGTTTGGAGCTCATCTAGTGAATTACTAGCAACCGTTACAGATGGTGTTGTTAGTTTATTAGATGTAGGTGTTGTGACTATTTCAGCAACTTACGGCGAAGTCACAAAGACTTTTAATATCACGATTACTCAAAAAGTAGCTGCTAGTATTGGTGAGGTTGATTATTTTACGATTCAAGCCGCCATTGACGCAGCGCTTCCAGGAGAAGTTATTCAAGTTAATCAAGGGACCTTTGATGAAATCTTAACTATTGATAAATCACTTTCTCTAGTTGGTTTTCCACATAAAAAGTCTGTTTTGACAAACTTAATTACAATTACTAGTGGTTTAACAGATATCATTATTGATGGATTCAGTATGACTGGTAAAGCTCAAATTAAGAGTACGGGTACTTTAGAAAGATTTAGTTTTATTAACAATCATGTATATGATACCGATTTAGTTGGTACATCTTATTCACCAACCACAAGAATTAATGTGAATGCGATTATTCAATTATATCGTTTAGCAGATTCAAATGTTTTTGGAGATATTACGATTAGTAATAATTTATTCAACAACATTAAATCAGATATTATCTCTATCGATAGAACAATGGTGAATAAGTCAATTGATATTACGAACAATCAGTTTAGAAACTTTAAGATTGGTGCGATACGTTTTGATGGTGGCTATAACAATGGTACTTACAACATTATAGGAAACCTATTTGAAAATGATATTAAACAAGCAGAAACAGCGATTACTTTTAGAGCTTATTCATCTTCAGCTGGAAATGTTCAAACCATTAATATAACGAATAACACATTTAAGAATATTGGGAATGAGTTTAATAACCCAACTTCTTCACAACCAGCTTCGGCTGTCATTGGGACTTCTACATGGAATAGTTATGAAACTAACTTCAATGTGTTAGATAATATGTTCATTAATACCCATAACTCTATTCATATGAGAAAGAATGAAGTGACTACACTATGGCATACCACTATCACAGGTAACAGTTTTACTAATCCAACGGGGTATATTTATTATGAAGATAGTAATTCGGCAACCGTTAATTCAAACACTTATTATGACATTTTTGGAACTGAAATAGTACCAGAAAACATCGAAGATACAAGAACATCTGCCCAATCAATAATTAAAGTAAAAGATATTGTTGGACAGTATGTTGTTGTAACATATACTTATAATGAAGAAACTGCTAAATATGATGTGATTGAAGATTATCAAACCAGTATCGTTGGTAAGACAATTACTATTATTCCTGAAACTAAATTAGGGTATTATACTGAGTTTGATAAATATACAGGCGTGATATTAGAAGGAGAATTATTAATCATAGAAATTTATTATGAGTTAATCACCGAAGATCCAAATGCTTTTGACTATGAACTTGTATTAAATGGTGGAAATTTTGATTATCCTACGAGAGACGCTTTGGTAAGAGATTTCATAGCTGATTATAATGTTGTTAATAACAAAGCCTACACATTAGAAACACTAAATATGGGTGCTTGGTCAGATATTGATTATCATTTGGTTTTCTATCATGCATCTTATCGAGATAAATGGTTATGGTTAGCTGAATATTTGGGTGTGGTTGGCTCAAGTACCAATAAACAATCAGCAAAAGATATCGTTACCTATCAAACAGCTGCAGAATTTACAGCAAGAAGCGCGAATTGGGTATATGCGTTTAGTTATGAGGTTAGAGGATTCCTAAAAGGGGTTAAATATGAGAACAATGCGCTTTGGATGTCTGCAGATTATTCAGAATTAACTAGAGCTAATGGTTTTTGGGATACTTACGCAACCCATAAAATTCTATCAATATATAGAAGTGATGGCGCAGTAGAAATCTTACCAGTTGAGGTTTATAAAGACGGTTATGATTTTATTGGCTGGTTTAATAATGTTGAGTTAACTGGAAGTCCCTTTTTAGAGATTACAGCGCCAACTAAATTGTACGCTAAATTTGAGGAGAAAAATCCAGTGACAGGTTTAACCATTTCTAACAGTATCACTGAACTGGAAAAAGGCAGTACATATCAACTCAATGTTGAGATTGCGCCAGTTGATGCATTTAATAAAACCTTAATATATTACACCTCAGATTCTAAAGTAGCAACTATCTCAGAAACTGGTTTAATTACAGCCGTTAATGAAGGCGATGTAATCATTAAAGTTACTAATTACAATGGGGTTGTTTTCACAGAAATGAGTTTACATGTTTATCCAAAAGATGATCTGATCTTTAACTTTAGTGATGGATTTAATGGATTCTTAGAAGTTAATAATTCTTTTACATTTGATGTTATTGGGATTGGAAAGCTTTATTCAACTTATACCTTTAATTATCAAGTTGAAGATGGAACCATATTAGAATTTACCGCTCCAAATCTGTTTAAAGGATTATTAGCTGGTTCTACTCAAATCGATATTTATGAGGGAGAAAATTTATTAGGTTCTTATACGGTTCATGTTCAAGAAACACTTTCTGATGTCGATAGAGTGGATCAATTATTACAATTACTTGCCAACTCAAATAATGCTATCGCAACTGGTGTAAATGTTGTACCTTATTACACTGCCTCTCAAGAATGGATTGATGCAAGACATGAGAGTGTTAACTTGTTCTTGTTTGATGATTTTGTCGTAGATACAACTTCATATCCAGCTGATCCAAACCTAAAATCAGGGGGTATCAAGACATCAACTGAGTTTATTGTCGTTCATGATACAGCTAATTTAAGTGGTGGGTTAATGAGCCATGGTAGTTTCTTCCAAAATCCTGCAAACGAAGTTTCAATCCACTATACGACAGGTGATTATGGTATCTTAAGATCTCTAGAAGATCAGTATGTTGCCTTTCATGCTGGTGATGGAACCTCTGTTCCATTTGCATGGATTCCTACGGGAGTTACAGCGATTGGCACAGATAAACCAGTAATTGATATGTCAGTAGATGGTTACTTTACATTCAATGGTGTAAAATCAACTGTTCTTGCCCCTACAGGACCTCAAGGACAAATCTTAGATAGTTCACATTTCACTTATCTAGGACCAAGTTGGGATATTGTTGGTGGTGAGTATGTTATTGGCACAACTTATTTCAATAATTCACAACAAAGTTATGGAATCATTTCTTCAAGAGGAGGTAACTTAAACTCTATTGGTATAGAAATGAATGTTAACACCGATGGTGATATTATTGATACCGTTCAAAGAACAGCTAAACTAGTTGCTCACCTATTAGAACAATATGACTTATCAAACTATCGAGTAGTTACCCATAACCAAATGTCAGGTAAAATGGATTCTTATACATTAAATAATACCGTTTACAATGGGACTTGGTATTTTGATAGATTTATGGAACATGTCGAAGTTGAAAGAAGTGTTCTTGCAAACTTTAGTGACGCTATAATTACATTTAGTTCTACATCTCCGCTAGTATCTAGTACTGGTAGAGTAATTGTAAAACCTGAGGTTACAACTGAAGTAGAATATACGATTGAAGTAACGATTGGTGAAGTCACTAAATCAATTACATTAATCTCAGTTGTTCCAGGAATTAATACTTGGGATCAATATTACGGATTCTACGTACCGACTCAACCATGGGCTAAAGCGGATTACCGTAACTAAGCGTACGTAACTTTTTAATAAAGGGGCGAATTAATCGCCCCTTTACTTTCAAAAAAATTAAAATGTTATTTTTTGTGTTGAAATCAAAAGTAGAATATGGTATCATTTATAAGCGTGGTTAGTTTTTATAAAACTGCGTCATAGTGTAGAAAAAACCTAACAGATTTTTTCCCAGAACCACTTAATATCATGGGTACCCATAGCTCAATTGGATAGAGCGTTTGACTACGGATCAAGAGGTTGGGAGTTCAAATCTTCTTGGGT
>CALFRW010000107.1 GCA_937919135.1 uncultured Haloplasmataceae bacterium | reverse complement strand
ATTTTAATTTACGATTGTCTTATCACTTTCATAGATTTGATTAATTACTGCTTCAATAAATTTATCGGGTTTAACCTGATAAGCTTGTTCATAATAATCTAAAGCTAAATGATTATTCCCGACATATTTTTCATAAATATTTCCAATCACAAATAAAATATATGAACGTTCGGTTATATTTAAACGTCTTAGATCGATTTTCAATAAATATTCCAGTGCTTGGGTTGAATCATGATAATATTGTAAATAAATTTGGGCAATGATAAAATAGACAATAAAAGTATCATTGCTTAAGTCAGCTATCTTTTTAAAATACCCTAGTGCTGTATCTATATGTTGATTATTCATTAAATTATAGAAGCCAATAAAAGATAAGGCATTTAAATTTGTCGGATTTAATTCAATTACTTTTTCAAAATACATTAATGCTTCATCTTTGTCATCATCAAGCATGACTTTTAAGTAACCTACAAGTAGTAATGCTTCTTGATCTTTAATTTCAAAACTTTCTGCCAGATGAAGATATCTAATAGATTCAGAATTATTACCTAAAACAAAATATAAATTTGCGATATAAGCATAATAAATAACCTTATCGGGGTATAATTCTACTGCTTGTTCTAAAATTTTAATTGTGCCTTCAAAATCCTTATACTGAACAATTAATAATTTTCCATACTCATGTAATAATAAATCATTTACTTGCTTTTTTTCTAAAGCTTCCGCAAAAATACTTTTAGCATCATCAAAACGCTTCTCTAAAATATATAATTGTCCTAAATAAGTATAAGCTAAATCATTTTCATTATCTAAATCAAGTGCTTTTCTTAAGTTACTTTCAGCTTTTTTAAATTCTTTATATTTTCTAAACTCAATATATGCTAACTGAGCATAAATATCGCTATCCTCAATAGACTTTAAAGCTTCTTGAACAATAATATAACTTGTGTGGACATCATCTAAGCGATCCAAATACAACCACGATAAGTTTAAATAACTATTAACATGATTAGGATTTAATTCGATAGCTTTTAAATACATATTTTTAGCCAATTCATAATCATGAAGATTAAATTCCACAAAAGAACCATATTGATAATATAATGATGCATCATTTGGTAGTACTTCTAATAGTTTTTCATAATAATCCCTAGCTTTTAAATAATCCTTATCATAAGTTTCATGGATTTTAACAAGGCCTATTAATGCATCAGTATCATGAGGATCCTTTTTTATTCGCGACTCATAAATTTCTACTAATTGTTTTAAAGAATGATAATCATTATTTTCAAATGCTAACTGTTTTAACTTATCAATATTTACATCAGACATATTATCACCACCTTAAATTAACTTATATTTAACTAAAGCATTCGATAAACCATCACTATCAATATCATCTGTGATATGGTTTTACTAAAGCTTTCGCATTTCTCATTCTCGATATCATTAATTGAATCACCAAAGGCATAGACATTGTGACAGTTAAGATTTAGTTTCTCCACAATTTTATGCATCCCCATTGCTTTTGATGCACTTTTAGGACTTCGTTTCTCCAAGGGATAAACTTCACATATTGTGCGAATTTTTGCGAAAAATAAGGAAGAGCTTTAGGGTGAGAAACAATCCTTGATACAAATCTTGTTTTAGATAATAACCACAGAAGTTTCATTTTATAATCTGAAAAAGCATTTAATGATGCGAAGAAACAAATGTCTCATTATTAGTCATAATCTTCAATTGTGCACGTTTCAATAAATTCAGTGTTCAAGTTTTCATCACCTAAAACAACATATTGACCGTTAATTAAAATATAGAAAAACTTCGTCTTTTAATACTTTAGAGCGTCCTGAAGCGATACATACAATTATCTAACTGATTAATTGCTTTTATCGATGATTCTTATTGTCAAAAAGCGTGCCATCAATATCGATAAATACAATTTTTTGACTTATTTAGTCCTCCTAGTATACCTCTTTACTACTATTATAAATTAAATTCAAGATTTTTACCAATAATTTAGACTTTTTATAGAGAAAAGTTTATAATATATACAGTTATTATTTTTACATATAAAGAAAGGATTGATACACAATTTATGAATAATAAACTATTAAAGGCCAATGAACTCGGAATTTTTGCATTAGGCGGACTAGGTGAAATTGGAAAAAATACCTACTGTTTACAATTTAATGATGAAATCATTATTATAGATGCTGGCATTAAATTTCCCGAAAGTTATTTATTAGGAATTGACTATGTTATCCCTGATTACCAGTACTTAATTGATAATCAAGATAAAATTAAAGGGCTATTCATTACCCACGGTCATGAAGACCATATAGGTGGTATTCCTTTTTTATTAAAGCAAGTTAAAATTCCCAAAATTTATTCAGGTCATCTAGCAATGGGAATCATTAAAAATAAACTTGAAGAACACAGGCTCCTAAAATCTAGTGAACTTATCGTCTACAACGATACTGATATCTTTACGTTTAAACATCTAAGAATTTCCTTTTTTCGGACCAATCATTCAATTCCTGATTCTTATGGAATAGCGATTGAAACTCCTGTTGGTACTATATGTCATACTGGTGATTTTAAATTCGACTTTACTCCTATCGGTCCAATTGCTGATTTTGCGAGAATATCCAACTTAGGTGAAAAAGGCGTATTATGCTTATTATCTGATAGTACAAACAGTGAACTACCAGTATTTACCATGAGTGAAAGAAGAGTTGGCGATAGTATTAAAGAGATTTTCAGGCGTATTTCTGGACGGGTAATTGTCGCTACTTTTGCTTCTAATATTCACCGGGTTCAACAAATTGTTGAAGCAAGTATCGCGACAAACCGAAAAATAGCTGTTTTTGGCCGTAGTATGGAATCTACCCTTAGAGTTGGCTTAGAATTAGGTTATATAAACTGCCCCGATGATACGTTTATTGGTAAAGAAGAACTAAAAATAAGGGATGAAAATCAAATTACGATTTTATGTACAGGTTCTCAAGGAGAACCACTAGCTGCTTTATCAAGAATTGCTGATGGAACACATCGACAAATATCAATTATCCCTGGTGATACAGTAATATTCTCTTCTTCACCAATTCCAGGGAATGCTACTAGCGTTGGAAAAACTATTAATAAACTATTTAGGGCCGGAGCTAATGTGATTACCCACAGCCCACTTACCGATACTCATACCTCAGGACATGCTGGTCAGGAAGAGTTAAAACTAATGTTGCAGCTTATGAAACCAAAATACTTTATGCCTGTTCATGGAGAATACCGGATGCAAAAAATTCACGCTGAATTAGCCGCACAATGTGGTGTAAAAGAAGAAAACACTTTTGTATTAGATAATGGGCAAGTCCTTGGTTTTTCTAATAAGGGTGCAAGAATTGCAGGCAATGTACAATCGGGAGCCATTTTTGTTGATGGCAGTGGCATAGGTGATATTGGCAATGTAGTTATTAGAGACCGTAAGATACTTTCTAATGATGGTCTTTTAGCGGTAGTTATTAATGTCGATTTAAAAACAAAAACCGTCTTAAAGAAACCCAATATTATTTCGCGCGGTTTTATATATTTAAAAGATTCTCAAGATCTTGTTAAAGAAATCGAGACAGAATCGATAAATTATTTAACTGAACTTCTAAAAACAAAGAAAAGTGTCGTACATATGAAGAACGAATTAACGGATTATTTAACCAATTTTATTTATGATAAAATTCAACGTAAACCGATGATTATCCCGGTTATAATGAATGTAAAACGTAATAGTGCTTAATTAGAAAAGCTAAAATAATCAAATTGATTAATTTAGCTTTTTTTATCAATATATACTGTTCCGTCAGTCTGTAATTGGGCATATAAAACATCTTTCACATTTTTAATTCCTCTACTTTTCAATTGATTAAGAAGCCATTCATGACTTAAATTTACTTCTTGTAAATTTTTTTTCACGACCTTACCATCGATAATTAAATCCATCGGTAAGTATTTTATAGCTTGCGTTTTAATACTTAAATCCTTTTTAATCACCTTTTCATGCTCTGGATATTTTAAAATCGATAATTGACCATTTGTTTCTAAGATTGCATAATCTACTTCTTTTATTGTGAATACATCTTTCTCTCTTAACATCATCACCAAATTATCGATGTCAACTCCTAGGTGTGATAATGCCTTATATTGTATTTTCCCATTTTTAATTACTATTGTCGGTTGTCCATGTAATAAGTCACTTAATTGCGGGAATTTTAAGATAATCAAACTCACAACAACTGTTAATAGTGCCCATATAACTAAAGCCCATATTGTTACTTTAAATTGCGCCCATTCATAATCAACCATATTAGCCGCAATTGATCCAATGGTAATACCAGTTACATAATTAAAAAAGGTTAATTGTGATAATTGTTTTTTCCCTAAAAGCCTTGTTATTATTAGTAAAATCGTAAATGATAAAAGCGTATTTAAAATAACTTGATACACATTTCCAGTACCCATTACATTCACCTCTAATTTATATTCTTTAATATCGTTTGTAAATATAGTAATGTTATACTTTAGCATCCACAACACCTTGTACTAATAGTTACAATAAATCATATATTTAATTAATATAAACAGATAAATTATCTACCATAATAGTAGTGTAAAAAAAAATACATTTTTATTGTAATTATTTTATCAATTGCCTCCCTGGTAATTATTAGGTTACCATAAACACGAAAAAATATTTTTTTACTAAACAAGATATATGAAGATATAGATTATAATCAATATTCTGAATTTGAGGTGAAAAAATTAACTATAATTCAGAACTAAAAGAACTGATGAACAAATTCATATTCTAAATACTGCAATTAATAGATAATAAAAAGCTAAATTAATTAATATTATTTTAGCTTTTTTAACATTATGAAAATATAAACGGATAACCTCTTTTTTGTAATTGATTTTTAATTGAATCTAAATCTACTCCATATAAATAAGTTGCATATTTTGAATTACTATTATATAGTGGTTGAATTTCAAAGATTTCATAGTCAAGTTCTAGTACTATGGTTTTTACCTCAATTGGATAATTGAATTCTACAATTCTCCTAGAACTAATAGTGATGCCATCATAAAGATATTGAACAAAATCATTAAAGATTTCAGAAATAATTTGATTAATTATTTTAGCGAAATTATGATAAAAATCCTCATACTTATTATTAATATCTTCCTTCAGTATTTTATATCCTTGAATATCATAGAAACTTTTTATCAAATCATCATTCCATAATAATTCATAAAAATAATCGTTTTCATTTAATTCATTATCCTTTAGGTATTCTGAAAATAGCTGTGTAAGCGTTTCCTTACTAATTGATTCTTTAACATATTTATAAATATATTTATCATCTTTCTCGATATAATAATAACCATTATCTCCTTTCACAAATCCAGATTCTGGACCATCCATAAAATACAAATTCATGTATAGTAGTAATTCTACTAAGTTATCCAATCCTGATTCTAATGATGATATTTCAACTCCATCAGGAAGATAATTTAGAATATCGATAATGTCGTAAGTTTTTAAATCATTTATCAAGCTCGTTTTAGTATATTTATCACCTTTAGTATATCTTTGTTGGTGTCGGATATTATCGTAATAACTCTCTGGATATTTATAAAATGATAAGGCATAAATGATAGTAGCTCGATTATAATCATTATGGTAACGAGTTTCTTCTTTTTCATAAGCTAAATAATTTTTTATAATAATCGATAATATTATCATCAATACTACAATTAAGAAAGAAGAAAGGATTAAAATTTGCTTTTTTTTCATTCCTGCACCTCTACTAATGTTCCGTTATCCATTTCAAAAACACGGTCACAAAGTAAATTAATATCCTCTTGATAGTGACTAGTTAACAAAATGGTTTTGCCATTTTTTTTAAGACTTAATAATAAATTCCTGAAGACAACCACACTTTCTTTGTCAATGCCACTAAAAGGTTCATCTAAAAGTAAGAGTTCTGGATCTTCCATAAGTACATATGCTAGAGCTAATCTTTGCTTCATACCATTTGAGTAGTTTTTATAACGATTTTTATTAAATGGATCTAAACCTACTGTTTCTAATAGCTGATAACACCTTTTTTTCGTTATATCTTTACATAGACTTGCGATAATGAGCAGATTTTGTAAACCAGTTTTATTAGGAAGAAATCCAGTATCTATTAAAACACCAATTTTGTTTTCTATATCTTCTACTAATTTAATTTTCCCGGTAGAAGGATAATATAATCCTGCAAGTATCTTAAGTAAAACCGTTTTTCCACTCCCATTTCTTCCGATAATTCCAACGATTTCACCTCTATAAATCGCAAAATTTACCTGCTTTAATACTTGTGTTACACCAAACTTCTTCGTTATATTATGAGTTTCTAATACTTTAGCCATCTTATAATCCCCCTATATCTTTTTTTTCAATATTTAGTGTATTAGTTATATAAAACAAATATTGAAGGCCAATATTTATTAACAGAAAAGGAATAAAATAAATTCTATTAAGAGTCAAAAATATATTGTTAATAAAAATTGAATAAATTATATATATCGAAAGCGAAAATATTACTCCAAAATATAGTCCTTCCATTTTAATCGCAAAATACATAAATAAACTAAATATCGATAATGTCATAAAATATCTAACAATAAAGGAAAATATCATTACTTTAATTGATATTGTTTCGCCTGTTTCTAAATAAAAGCCAATTAAATCAATTATTATTAATAATAAACATGTGATAAATGTATAGATAATAATTAATATAAATAGGGCTTTTACCCAGTTTTTGCGCTTTATTTTAGTAAATAATATTGATGATAGATAATTCAAAAACATATCAATGACTTTTACCAGCGGATAAAGAATAATTATTAAACTAATTAACTCCCTCGCTATAGAAAATAATAAACTAGAAGTATAGTTTAAAGCAATTGGAAAGAAAGAATTTAAAAAAAGATCATTAAGAGAAATATTTTCAACTGTTTCAGAAAGATATTCTAATACGAAATTTAACAATATTTCAAAAGAAAAAAAAAGTATAAGCAAACCACAAAGATAAATAGCAATATATTTAGCATCCAATAAACAGTTAATGAAGAATTTACTCATAATAATGCTTTTACCCTTTTATTGTAAAAGAAAATTGTCATTAAAGCGGTTATGATTAACAAAACCCCATATTGTAAAAACAAGAATGACTTAGTGACGTTCAAAGCATTAAAAAATAAAAAATCACTTATTGAATACATATTTATCAATGGTGTAAAAGTATTTAATTTTAAATTATTCTGTAGTATACTAGCTAGTATTGCTTGTCCTAATAAAACAAAAATAAAAATCAAATACGATAGTACTTTTCGTTCATATAAAGAGATAATTATTACAGCTACTAAAGCGACAATAACTCCATATAAAAAGGTAACAAGTAAATCAGATATTAATAAAATATTAGGTGTAAAATTGTTTTGGAAAATTGCATATTTATGAGGTACTAAAGCGTTATTATATATGTAATGCGTATTAGAATAACTATTGATAAAAAAGAGCTTTAATAATAGCAGATATAATAATTTTGGCCCTACCGCAAATAACCCACCGATAAAAGCAGATGTTGTTAATCTTGATAATACATACCTTTTTATTCCTATTTTATTAATTACATTTTTATAAAACTTACTATATAGCTCGTCAAATATATAACTACTTACTAAAAAGAAAATTAAAACGGGTACGACAAATGATAAGAGTGCAAACAAAAATGTATCTTGAGTCATAAAGTAAATAAACGTTGCAGAATAAATATTAATCACATCATATTCAACAAAGATCCATATTTTTTCATTAAAAATCAAATCTTTAGCTGAGTTTAGATAATTATTTGTGTAATAATCGAGATAACGTGTTATATAATTAGTGAGTTCAAAAAAATAGTGATTTTTCTTAATCAGAAATGACATAACAATTATGATTAAACAAATAAGAATTATGATTATAAATTTTTTATTTATGATCTTTCTTTTAAGTTCTTGGATGAAATACATATCTAACCTCCGAATAAATATCTGGTGTGGATAAAATAAAAAGTTCCTGGTATGCTAAACTGCATACCAGTAATCTTTAATTGGTCCAGCCAACAACAGAAAGTTTAGCAAATAAGGCCATGTTTTGAATTTTAATTCTATATTGAGCGTCATCCTTTTGACAGATTGTTGATGTAGTATTTGGGCCATTACAATTTGCATGAAAATCAAAACTAATTCTGCAATATTGGACGTCGGTTGGTATATATTCGATGTCAACTTGTCTAGCATCGCCATTAGGTATTTTAACCGTATCACCAACACTGACCCATTTACCATCATAATAAGTCTGTAATGTTATTTTATGACTATTCCCTTTGCTTATAATGTGATAAATTTCAACGTATGTTTCGTTATCTCCATAACGAGCATCAGTGTATCTATTTCCTAAAAATTTAATATCAACAAAAGTATATGATATTCCAAGTGCAAATACTACAGGTACAAACATTACCAAAATTGTAAGAAAACACTAATAAAAAACCTTTTATTTTTTGATATTTTCATAACTTTCACCCTTTCTTAAGTTATCTATGATAATATTATCAAACATTCTTTAAAATTAGTGTCGAATTTTGTCGATTTGTAAATAGTTTTCTAAATATTTCATATATCTATGAGCAATTATCTAATAAAAGTTTACAGGCGAACATTTTTGTTTTCTAATTTTTTTGTTTTTGCTCATGTCTAAAACTCATATATTAAATTTTGACATATAAAAGGTAAAAGCTAAACTAATCAATTTTGATTATTTTAGCTTTTTACTTTTTCTATGATAAATATTTCTTTAAATCTTTTACTTTGTCTAATTTTTCCCATGGTAAGTCTAAATCATCACGACCAAAATGCCCGTAGGTCGCTGTTTGTTTATAAATTGGTTTTCTTAAATCAAGCATTTTAATGATTCCTGCTGGTCTTAAATCAAAGAGGTTTCTGATTATACTTACAATTTCATGATCTGGTAATTTTCCGGTATCAAAAGTATCTACTCTTATGCTGGTTGGTTCTGCTATTCCAATTGCATAGGATAATTGGACTTCACATTTATCTGCAAGTCCACTTGCAACAATGTTTTTAGCTACATAACGGGCTGCATATGATGCACTTCGATCAACCTTAGTAGCATCCTTTCCACTAAAAGCTCCCCCACCATGACGTGCAAAACCACCATAGGTATCAACAATTATTTTTCGACCAGTAACACCTGAATCACCCTGAGGTCCACCAACAATAAATTTACCTGTTGGATTGATAAAATACTTAGTCTTATCATCAATTAAATCCTGGGGTAATACTTTCTCTATTAGATGTTTTTTAAGATCTTCGTAAATTTCTTTTTGGGTAACATCTGGTGAGTGTTGTGTTGATATGACAATCGTATCAATTCTAATTACCTTACCTGTTTCATCATATTCAACTGTAACCTGTGATTTACCATCTGGTCTTAGGTATGGTAAAATATTTGTTTTTCTAATATGTGCTAGTTGTTTTGTCAATTTATGCGCTAAAACAATTGGCAGTGGCATATACTCTTTTGTTTCATTAGTCGCATAACCAAACATTAAGCCTTGATCTCCTGCACCTATCGTATCGAGTGCTTGATTTTCATTTTTATCACGATATTCTAATGCATAATTAACCCCTTGAGCAATATCAGGTGATTGCTCATCAAGTGCCACTAAAACTGCACATGTATCAGCATCAAATCCATATTTTGCTCGATCATATCCAATTTCCCTAATCGTATCACGAACTACTTTTTGAATATCGACATAAGTATAGGTTGACACCTCCCCCATCACTAGAACTAACCCGGTTGTTACCGCAACCTCACAAGCTACACGTGCATTAGGATCATCCTTTAATATTGCATCAAGGATGGCATCACTGATTTGGTCACAAATTTTATCAGGATGTCCCTCGGTAACTGATTCTGAAGTAAAAAGTTTTCTTTCTTTACGCAATTAAGTTCCTCCTCATTTAATATTAGTGTTAAAAATTATATCCTTAATATTCATTAAATGAAATAAAAAAACCGCATAAGGCGGATTTTCATCTTCCTTATTGATAAAGCTTTCGCTTCCTGGAACAAGCACCTTTCAAATTTGAGGTTGCTGCGACTTCATAGGGTTCCATCCTCCATCGCTCTGAATAAGGATATTAAATTTAAACACCTGTATTATATTATAATAACAGTAAATTGTCAAACTAACTTCGGGTTTTTTCATAAATCACTTCAAACTCAACATTATTTTCATTAAATAATTGTAGTAGTGATTCATCATAAAAGTGAGCAAAAATATCAGTAATTTCCTTCATCACTTTTACATGAGGTAAAGCTTTCTTATAACTTTGTTTGTCACGTAAAGTAATGTATGTTTCACATAAGAGGATAATTTGATTTTCAATACTTGAATCTTCAGCTTTTATTTTACGAAAATTTTCAGAAATAAACCATGATTCATAACGACTTCTAACCATTGCTTCACATTTTATTCTTATTCTTGTCCGTCTTAAAAGCATATTTCCAATCCCTAGTTTATACTTAATTTTTTTATAATCATTTAAGATATTATACTTTTCATCTTCACTATAATTAAAACTAAAATCAGTATTAACACCAATCACAATCCCAAAATTAAATAATTGGTCACATTTTTCTTCATCGTATTTTAACAGTGTTCCCATTTTTTTGGCCATTAAAGCACAAACATATTCTTTACTTAACTCTTCATCATCATCGGTAACTTGCGAAAAATCCTCAATCGTATCAAAAACGCTCCATAAAACATCTTGAAACTCGCCCTCTAATTCCTCGCGTTTTTTTAGTTCACGTTTACGTTCCCTATCCATATACTCACTAAAGAAAACCATCGATGTAACAACAAAGATAAAAAGTACTAAAAACATCAAATACACGGTGATATCATGATTATATCTAAAAAGGTTATTCTTATTGATCTCATTTAAATGAATAAATGTTGCTACTGAAAAAATAAGAATATCACCTAAGATAATAGCATGGCGATTTTGAAATAAGGCAACTATGACTAGAGCTACATAAATAAAAATATATGTAAATGGTACCGGATATAAAAAGTATAATCTTAAGGCAATATAACTTACCGATAACACTGCCATATACATTCCCATTACTTGTTTTTCATAGTCCTTTTTTTGATTTGAAACAAAATATGTGATTAGTATATTAATCAATATCGTTGGAATTAATAAAGAAAGTGAACTAATAACACTACCGATTTGTTCATAATACATCATAATAAAGATTGTTATTAAAATATTAGTAATTAATAATAATCGATTTACGATTATATTTTTTCTTCGTAATACCTCAGTTCGATTTAAAATATCAAACCCCGAAAATTCAAACGAAAAGAATTTCATGATTTGTGAAAAAAGATTCGTAATAATTTTATTCATACTATCACTCCACTACTTAATAAGTAATATTTTATCATATTATGACGAAAAATTATAGAGACAAAAAAAGAAATGTGTAAACTTTAACACATTTCTTTTAATAATATTCTTTTATAAAATTAATTAACTTAGCAATTTCAACCTCATGCTTAACCAATTCATTTCTAAATTTAACTTCAATTACACCTTTTTCAATATTTTTACCAATAGTAATTCTAATTGGTAATCCAATTAAATCAGCTTCGGAAAATTTAACTCCTGGTCTTTCAATCCGGTCATCGATTAATACTTCATATTGCGCTTTAATCAAAGTATTTTCTAGTTCGCTCGCAAACTTAACTTGATTATCAGCTTTAGGGTCAATAACGATGATATGAATATCAAATGGAGCTATTGTTTTTGGCATCATAATCCCAAATTCATCATGGTTTTGTTCGATAACAGCCATTAAAACTCGACTAACACCGATACCATAACAACCCATAATTAAATCCTGTCTAACCCCTGTTTCATCAGTAAATTGTGCTTTCATCGCCTCAGAATAAACCGTACCTAATTTAAAGATATGACCAACTTCTATTCCTTTAGCATGCATAATTGTTCCGTTACCATCGGGGCTCTTCGCACCAATTGGTAAATTGTATACTTCAAGGTTAGCAGCGAAATCAGAATTATTAGCATAAACAATTGTGTCTTCACCAATATCAGTTAAAGCCATAAATTCGCAAGATTCACTCCCACCAATATTACCACTATCGGCTTTTACGGCTCGAAATTTAAGACCGCAGCGGGTAAAGATGTTATTATATGCCTGATTAAATTCCTGGTAAGTTTCATCAAGGGAGTCAGTATCTGCATGAAAAGAATAAGCATCTTTCATAATAAATTCTCTACCCCGCATTAAACCAAAACGGGGACGTAGCTCATCACGAAATTTTGTTTGAATTTGATAGAGGGTAACTGGTAATTTTTTGTAACTGTTTAAGACATCACGGACAATATATGTGATAACTTCCTCATGTGTAGGTCCAATCGCAAAATCACGGTCATGACGATCTTTCATTCTCATTAAAGTATCACCATATTTTTGCCATCTGCCCGATTCCTGCCATAATTCTGAGGGTTGTAATGATGGCATCAATAATTCTGCAGCTTCAATTTTGGCTAATTCTGCTCTAATAATCTGCTCAATTTTTTTAATTGAACGTAGGGCAAGTGGTAAATATGTGTATATACCTGCGGCAATTTGTTTAATATAACCCGCTCGAAGCATATAAATATGCGATTGACATTCTGCTTCTTTTGGAGAATCTTTTAAAGTTGGAATAAAAAACTTACTTTGTTTCATAAAACTAACCTCGAATCCTAATTATATCATTAAATGTTACGTATAAGAATAACAACATAAAGAGGATAAAACCTACAGTATGTATATATCCTTCAACTTTTCTGTTAACTGGTTTTCTCACTATTGCTTCAAATACTAAAAACAGTAATCTACCACCATCTAGAGCTGGAAGTGGTAAGAGATTAACAAAACCAATATTTGCGCTAATGAATGCTACCCAGAATAATAAAGACATAATTCCAGCCATCGCAAAAGTTTTTGTCATATCATAAATACCTACTGGTCCTGATAAATCACCAACACCAACATTTTTATCGCCAAATAAAAGTCCAAAGGTTTCAAAAACAGAACCAATGACACCAGTTGTGTCGGTTACACCTTTTCCGATTGACCCAAAGAAATTAAACTCCGTTGCATGTTCAATCCCTATAACAGTTTGCGTGACATTATCTGGTTCAATAGCTTTAATAGTTTGAACATCAAAAACATGTTCATTACCATCTCTAAGTATCGTAATACTAACCTTTTCAGAAAGATAAAAATTTCTTAAGGCATTACTAATATCAGCCCAATTTGCTAAATTATCAAAGTGTAAAGTTCGCGTTTCATCGATTTCTTTTGTGTTTCGATCATCATTAGTAGTTCCTGAAATCGCTGTAATAACATCACCCTTTTGTAACCCAATTTTAGCAGCATTAGAGTTAACTTGGATATAATTAATTTCTGTTCCTTCTACATTATCTCCACTACCTATACCTAGTGTTGCGATATATATTTCTGGTGTCACAATAAATTGTTCTTCTTTACCGTTTCTTAATACGGTAAAAGTTATCGGTTCTCCTAATTTATAACGATTCATGTAATTTGCTAAATCATTCCAATCATTAATAGAGACCGTTTCGTTTGTCCCGTATTTCATACTAATAATTTTATCACCTTTTTGAATTCCTTGTATTTCGGCAGGTGAATTTGAAACTATGCCCCCGATAACCGGTGCTTTAACCTCGATTCCATTAACAAAATTAATGATAATAAAGACGAGGGTTGCGAGAATAAAATTAAATCCAGCACCAGCGACAACTGTTAAAAAGCGGTTAATCCAAGACTTTGATTCAAAGCAGCGGTCATATGGTGCAATTTGTTGGGATAGTTTTTCGGTAAAATGATAATAGGCATCACTTGCGACATTTACAAAATGCGCTTCTTTATTTTTGCTCTCATAATGAATATATAACTGTTTTCCATCTTTGCCATATAAGTCAAAATCAATTACTTTTGCATAGACAATATCAATATCATTTGGTTTATATAGATATATTTTCTGAACAATATTTTTAATAATTTGTAAATAGATGACTTGACCTTTTTTAATCTTATCTGTTTCTGGGTCTTCACCTGCCATCGATACATAACCACCTAACGGAATAGCACGTAGGGCATATGTTGTTTCCCCCTTTTTTGTTTTATAAAGTGCAGGTCCCATACCAATTGAAAATTCATGACATAAAATACCTGCTCTTTTAGCGAAAAGAAAATGACCAAATTCATGAACTAACACCACAATACCCAAAACAAAAACAAATATTAATATATAAACAATAAACATTATCTATACTCCTTTCAATGTTAAAATCTTCATTTTAACTTCTTTATCTAATGATAATATTGTATCTAAATCAAGATTTTTTATTAAGATATGATTATTTAACGCTTCATAAATTATCCTTTCGATATCTAAAAAGCTAATCTTTTCGGTGAGAAATAAATGAACTGCTGCTTCGTTAGCAGCATTTAAAACGGTTGGCATACTATGACCTATTTTTCCAGCTTCGTATGCATAATGTAAACATGGATAACGTGTAAAATCTAGTTTTTGGAAATTAAGTGTCATAATCTCCTCTAGTTTAAGCGACTTTGCATTATTTAATACAAAGCGATTTGGATAGGTTAATGCATATTGAATCGGAATTCTCATATCAGGTGTTCCAAGCTGTGCGATTACTGAAGTGTCAACAAACTCGACTAATGAATGGATTACGCTTTCTTTATGTAAAATCGTTGTGATTTTATCATACGGTAATCCAAACAAATAATGAGCTTCAATCACTTCAAACCCCTTATTCATCATGGTTGCGGAATCAATCGTAATTTTACTTCCCATTAACCAATTAGGATGTTTTAAAGCTTCAGTTACTGTAACATGCTTTAAATCTTCACGACTTTTATTCCTAAAAGCTCCTCCGCTAGCAGTAATAATTAATTTATTAATTTGTGCTTTTTTTTCGCCATTTAAAGCTTGAAAAATCGCAGAATGTTCACTATCAACAGGCAATAAATTCACCTGGTATTTATCAATTAAATCGATAATAATCCTACCAGCTGTAACAAGCGTCTCCTTATTAGCTAAAGCAATATGATAGCCTTTTTTTATTGCCTCAACAGTTGGAAGTAAACCAATAGACCCAACTAAGGCTGTAACAACTACAGTTTGATAACTATTACTTGCGTCATATGTACTTGCATTTATTAAACCTTCTAAACCATAATCAAATTTGATATCTGGAAAGAGTTCACTTAAATACTTGCAGTCAGATTTATTTTCAACACTAACAAATTGTGGTTTAAACTTATTAATGATTTCGATACCACGCTTAATATTTTTCCCAAATGCGATACTAGTTAATTTATATTCATTTGTTAAATTTCCTAGTACAGCTAATGTCTGCATTCCAATTGAACCTGTTGCTCCTAAAATAATTAAGTTTTTCATAATATCACCTAAAAGATCGTCACAAGTAATTCATTAATATAGTAAAACGCTAATGAAGTAAATAAAATACTATCAAGACGATCTAATACTCCACCATGCCCAGGAAAGATATTTCCATAATCCTTGACCTTATATTGTCGTTTAATAACTGACATCGCTAAATCACCAAACTGGGAAATAATTGATAAAACGATTGTTAAACCAATAATAAAAATAAGTGATGAATTAAAAAGTACAATTTTATCAACAACTAGAACATAAATAGTGACTAATATTGTAGCGATGATTGTTCCCCCTAAAGAACCCTCAATTGTTTTTTTAGGGCTAATTTGAGGACATAACTTATGCTTTCCGAAAAATGTTCCCGTAAAATAGGCAAATGTATCAGTGAAAATCGCAATTAAGATTACATATAATAATTCATACATCCCGTTTGTTTTTAAAAAATAATTCACTAAGGTATTAAATGCGAGACCAATATAGAGTACTGAAAATAAAATAAAACCAGCATCACTAAATTTAAAGTTTCTTCTAAATACAACAATTAACATTAATAATATTAACAAAAAAGGCAGAATATTTATCTCGATAATTGACACTTCTGTAAAAATTGTGTTGATACTTTCTGCAAACCCAATATATATAACAGCCAAGTATGCTAGTAGATGGACTTCAAAAGGAAGTGTTTTCTCATTTTCTTTAACTGATATCATTTCATTCATCGCAATAACAGCTAAAACAAAGCCTAGAAAATAGATGAAATCATTGATATCATAAAGCATTTTTGCTAAAAAAATTGGTACAACGATTAATAATAAGATTATTCCTGTAATTATTCTTTGTTTCATTTTTCTTCTCCTTTCAACCCGCCATAACGCCTTTGACGATTTTGATACTCTAACAAGGCCTTTTTTAATTCTTTTTCGGTAAATTCAGGCCAATATTTATTTGTAAAATATAATTCACTGTAAGATATTTGCCACAATAAGTAATTACTTATTCGCAGTTCTCCACTCGTTCTTACTAATAAATCAACATCGGGTAAATCATGAGTCATTAACTTTTTCGCAAAGTACTCTTTCGTTATTTCATTGGGTATTAATACACCATCAAGGCATTCTTGGGCAATTACTTTAGCAGTATGAGTGATTTCATCACGTGAACCATAATTAAATGCAGTTGTAAAAATCATCCCTGTATTTGCTTTTGTTTCTTCAATCGCATAGTTAATATTTTTTTTCATATCATCCGGTAAATCATCAATAAAACCGATAAAATTCATTTTTATATTAGCATCTTTAAGCATCGGCAAATATTTATCTATATATTCATTAGGAAGTTTCATTAAATGCTCGACTTCTGCTTTTGGACGCGACCAATTTTCAGTACTAAAAGCAAATACACTCATCGCTTTAATTCCTAAATCATTACATGTTTTAATTGTTTTTAATAAAATCTTACCACCTTCATTATGCCCAGCAGTTCTTGGTAACCCCCTCCTTCTTGCCCACCTACCATTTCCGTCCATGATAAATGCTACATGCTGTGGGAGTTTATGGGAATCTATTTCTTGCTTTGATTTATTATTACGCTTAAAAAACATGCTCATCCTCCAAATAATAATTCAATAGTTTTATTTTATAACAAATCAGGTTCTTTTTCCACTTAAAGATGATCTGTTTTTATTTTTTTATCATTAATCTGGTATGTATTATATCATAACTTAATAAGATTATGTTATAATGTGATAAATATATAGGAGGTTCTTATGAAATATTTCTTGATGGAAGTCTTTTCTAACTTTCTCGATGTAATAAAAAGGAGAAAAACGGTTATCATTATCCTGATGTTAATCTATACTGTTATTACGCTCTTTACGCAATATTATCTTTATACTGAATCTGCATGGGTATATGGTATTCAACAAAATGATTCATTATTGCCGTTACTCCCAAAACTTATCACTATTTATGCTTTCTTAATAATTGCTTTCTTAATAATTCCGATAATTATCAATGGAACATTGGCAATTATTTGTTATCAAGCCCTTTTTCCTGAATTTGAGATTAAGTTTTCTGTGAAAAACTACTTCAATTATGCGCTCTTTCATTTAATTTTTATTATCATATTATTTACTTCTTTAATCGCATTTATTTCCTTAGTGTTATGTTTTCTTTTTATTCCCCTACTCGGTTTTTTATTTGCAACTTTTACAATAATAGGCTATTTTATTTTAGTTTTTTATTTTATTGGTTATTACCGCTTTCTACCTTACATCGCACTCTCTGAAGGTCGAAAAAATGTGATTTTAAAAGTTAAATCATATGTAAAAGGTCATTTCCCCATTTCCTTAATTGCTATAATAATATTAATAATTTATCAACAAATTTTTAACCATTATACGAAAGATGTTTTTAACAGTTTCCAAACGAGCCAAAGTATAATTTGTGCATTTATTTCCGTCTTTTTTAGTTTGATTTTTACGCTCTTTGATATTGCTTTTATTATTACCGCAAGACATCATTATAATCTTAGCAGCAACAATTATTAAGTTAAAAAATAAGTCATCCAATAATTTGGATGACTTATTTTTTAAACATGTAAAATATCCTGTTCTTTTGCTTCTACAATCGTATCAATTTTTTTAGTAAAATTATCTGTTAATTCCTGGACATCCTCAGCATAACCTTTTAAATCATCTTCAGAAATTTCACTATTTTTTTCTAATTTCTTATGTTGTTCGTTAGCATCGCGTCTAATATTACGGACAGCTACTTTTGCTTCTTCTCCATATTTATGAACTAATTTAGCAAGTTCTTTACGCCTTTCTTCTGTTAATTGCGGAAAATTAATCCTAATAACTTGCCCATCATTAGCAGGCGTAATTCCCAAATCAGACGCCATAATCGCTTTCTCAATTATTTTCAGCATTGATTTATCATATGGTTTAATAACTAATAAACGTGCTTCTGGAATCGTTACAGAAGACATTTGTGTTATTGGTGTAGGTGTCCCATAATAATCAACAGATATCTTTTCTAAGACATTGGCGCTTGCCCTTCCTGTTCTAATTGTTGATAGCTCAAAACGAAAAGCTTCAACAGCCTTTTCCATTCTTTCTTCGGCATCTAACAAAATAGTTTCTGGCATTTTTTCATCTCCCTTTAACTGTAGTTCCGATAATTTGGCCTTCAACGGCCTTTTTAATATTACCTTTTTTATTCATATTAAACACAACAACATCAATATTATTATCCATGCATAATGTTGCTGCTGTTGAATCCATGACCTTTAAATCACGATTAACTAAATCCAAAAATGTTAAATAATCATATTTCTTAGCTTCAGGATTTATTATTGGATCACTATCATATACACCATCGACACGATTCTTTGCCATTAAGATCGCATCAGCACTAATTTCTGCAGCTCTTAAGGCTGCGGTCGTATCAGTCGAAAAATATGGATTACCTGTGCCACCACCAAATATTACTATTCTACCCTTTTCTAAGTGTCTAATAGCTCTTCTTCTAATGTATGGTTCAGCGACGGCTTCCATACTAATCGAAGTCATCGCCCGTGTTTCTATCTCAAGAGACTCCAATGCATTTTGTAAAGCTAAGGCATTCATTACTGTAGCAAGCATTCCCATATAATCAGCACTAGCACGTTCCATTCCCATTTCGCTGGCTGATTTACCACGCCAAATGTTTCCACCACCAACAATTATCGCAATTTGAACACCTGTATAATAAGCTGTTTTGATTTCTTTAGCGATTTCGTTTACTGTTATTGGGTCGATTCCAATTTGTTTAGGACCAGCTAATGCTTCGCCGCTTAATTTTAAGATTACACGCTGATATTTTTTATTATCCATTACATTACCATCCTTTTAAAGTTTAAGAATAAGGCACAAGAAGTGCCTATTATTATGCACGAACTTGTGCCATTACTTCCTCAGCAAAGTTATCTTGTCTTTTTTCTATTCCTTCGCCAACTTCAAAACGGATAAAACTAATGATTTCACTATTATTATTCTTAGCATATTGTTTAACTGTTACATCAGGGTTTTTAACGAAAGGTTGATCTACTAAACAGATTTCTTTTAACCACTTCTTAATTTTACCATCTACGATTTGTGGAATCCTAGCTGTTTTTGCAGCTTTTGCTTTTTCATTTTCTTCATTTTCTAATTCATTTTCAAATTCTTTTGTGAACATTTCTCTTTCATGTTCAATCGCTACATTATCTACATCTGCTTCCTTTAAGTATTTAGGATTCATCGCTGCAACATGCATTGCAACATCCTTAGATACCGCTTCATTTTCCCCTTCTAAAACACTAATAACAACAATTTTTCCACCCATATGTTTATAAGCACCAAATACTTGGGTATCAGTTTTGATAATTTTTTCGATTCTGCGAAAAGTTACTTTTTCACCAATATTAGCACTTTTTTCCATAATTAAAGCTTGTAAAGTTTTTCCTTCATATTCATAATTTAATGCTTCATTTAAATCATTAACATTCGCTTTTATTAATATATTGCCAATTGTATCAACTAAAGCTAAAAATTGTTCATTTTTAGCCACAAAATCAGTTTCCGAATTAATCTCATAAATAATCGCAGTGTTATTATCTACTACGAAATTACATAAACCTTCAGCTGCAATTCGATGTACCTTATTTTGTGCCTTAGCGATTCCTTTTTCACGTAACCAATCAATAGCTTGTTCAATATTACCATCACACTCAACTAATGCTTTTTTACAATCCATCATACCTGCACCAGTTTTTTCGCGTAATTCTTTTACCATTTGTGCTGTTACCGTCATAAAAATTTCCTCCTAATTTTTTCTTACTTTTAAAAAAGGTGATAAAGGAGTTACTTTACCACCACAAAACGCTTTATTATTCTGCAGATTCAGTAGTCTCCACTTTATTTTCAACTACTTCAGTTTTGTCTTTCGTTACTGTTTCTTCAGCTTCTTTGTCTTCATTCAAATTGATTATTTTCCCACCTTGTGCTTCGACACAAGCATTAGCCATAATCGTTAAAATCAATTTTACAGCGCGGATTGCATCATCATTTGCTGGGATGACAAAGTCAACCTCATCTGGGTCGCAATTTGTATCTACAATACCAAATACGGGAATATTTAATTTATGAGCCTCTAAAATTGCATTTTTCTCCTTTTTCGGATCAATCACAAATACTGCATCAGGTAATGTATTCATATCTTTTATCCCATTAAAGAATTTTTGCAGTTTTTCTAATTCTTTTTTTAATAAGATTTGTTCTTTTTTAGGATAATTAGTAATCGTACCATCTTCAAACATCGCTTCTAATTCAAAAAGACGATTAATCCGTGATTTTAAAGTAGCGTAGTTTGTTAAAGTACCTCCAAGCCAACGTTGGTTGACATAAAATTGATTTGCGCGCGTTGCTTCTTCTCTTACTGCATGTTGAGCTTGTTTTTTTGTACCTACAAATAAAATTTTGCCTCCATCCTTAACAATGTCCAAAACTAATTTGTAAGCTTCATTAATTTTTTCTTGTGATTTTTGTAAATCAATAATATAAATCCCATTACGTTTTGCGTAAATATATTTTTCCATTTTGGGATTCCATCTGCGAGTTTGATGTCCGAAATGAACACCAGCCTCTAATAACTGTTTCATTGACACTACTGACATGTAATAATTTTCCTCCTATTTTTTTTATTTTGTTTGGCCGCCACAAATTTTAAACGAAAACCGCCACTAAAATTAGCACTCGACGACTTTCTCGATTTGTGTGAGTATTTTTGCCGTTGTTTAGTATACCACATTTCATGCTAATATTCAATTATTTCAATAATCTTTTTATTAAAATTCATCACTACTACCAAAACCACCTTTTCTTATTTGGTTATTCGGATTATCATTATCGATTAATAAATATTTGGTAAAAATTCCTTGGGCTATTTTCTCACCCTTATTTATTATTACCAATCGTTTTGAAAAATTATATAGCGGTATCATTATATGACCATCATTATTTTCATTATTATAATAATCAGAATCAATAATTCCAACACTATTAGCCATTAGTAGTCCTTTTTTTTTCGGAATACTGGAACGAAGATATATTTTTAAGACTTCATCCTCAGGCATATAAGCTTTTAATCCCGTACTAACTAACACAATATCCTGTGGTTTTATTTCAACAGTTTCGATTGCAGCGATATCATATCCCGCAGAATAAAGGGTTTCCCGTCTAGGAATAACCACATCTTTATTTTCATAGCCACAAGATACTTCAAATCCTCTAATTCTCATGACTTTGCTCCTTCGCATGGGGGTGAGATTTCAGATATACTTTCCTTAATTCTTCTTTCGATACATGCGTATATACTTGTGTTGTTGACAATTGTGAGTGACCAAGCAGTTCTTGAACACTCCTTATATCAGCACCATTATTTAATAAATGAGTTGCAAATGAGTGCCGTAACATATGAGGCGAAATATTAGCAATTTTTACCGTATGTTCGATTAAACGACTTAAAATATCTCTAACGCCTCGCGTTGTAAGATTATTTCCGCGATGATTTAAGAAGACAATCTTAGTACTAGACTTCGATTTCATTAGTAACTTCTTACGTGAATTATTTAGATAGTTTTCCAATGCATCACTACAGCAATCTGTCATCGGCACGATCCTTTCCTTACTACCTTTACCTTTAATATATAATATTTCTTGTTTAAAATGGATATCATCAGTCTTTATAGCACATAATTCACTTACCCGAAGACCGCTACCATACAATAATTCGATAATAGCTAGATTTCTTTCTCCTAATGGGTCACTTAGATCGATACTATTATATAGTTCTTGAATTTCTTGCGGATAAAAAAATTTAGGAATCTTTTTGGCTTTTCTCGGTAAACTTAGCAACAAAAAAGGATTATCACTCACATAATTTTTACTTTGGAGAAACTTATAAAAACTTCTTAGTGATGATATTTTACGTGACAGTGTTGAACGTGCAAATTGTCTTTTATGTAAAAATGCTAAGTATTTTCGCGCTAATTGATAGGTTATTTCATGATATTTTATAATTTCTAATTCTAAAAATTCTTGATAGTCACGTAAATCAATTTCATAATTTAGAACTGTATGTTGGGAAAAATTCTTTTCATATATTAAGTAACTTTTAAATAAAACAATAAGATGTTCCATTTATATCACTTCATTTCTTTTTATATCCGCAATTATTTTTAACGATCTTTCTGCATATAATAATTTTCGTGCTTTTTTCTGATGCTTAACAGTTAATGGGCTAACAATCCCAAAATTAGCATTCATTGGTTGAAAATGTTTAGGATTACAACTCG
>CALFRW010000106.1 GCA_937919135.1 uncultured Haloplasmataceae bacterium | reverse complement strand
TATTATCTTTATAACTGTTTAATAATTTAGCTTCTTTATCTAAACGTTCATTTTTAGCACGCCTAATATCAATGGCTAATTGATCATAGTACATCTCCCATATACCATTAATTTGAGCAATCTTTTCAAGAACATCTGACTGTCCTTTTAAACGCGGAGCAATGGTTAAGATCTCATGTTCGTATTCATCTTTACTTAAAGCTTGAAAAACATCAGCATCCTCTTCGATTCGTGTAACCTGGCGGTGACTCATGTAAGAACTATTTTTAGATGATTTATAAAATTGAATTTGCTTTACTAAAAGTTCATTAATTTGGGTAAACTCTGTTTTATTTAGATTAGTAATATATGCTAGCTCTTCCATCGTTTTACAACTATCTAAATTTAGATTAATGTTACATTTGGTAAAATGCAATATAAGTTCTAATTTAAAGTCTAAAACTTTAAGTCTGTCTTCTAAAAGTGAAAATTCTTTTGACATAAAATACCTCCTATTTTTATTTATATTATAACATATTAAAATCCAGTAATCGACATGAATTTAGATGATTTCGAATAAAATAAAACCAATAGTATTTATCGCAAAATTAGCAAAACAATGAATTAACCATGAGAGATAAAGTGATTTACTTAATTCACATAAGTAATTAAAAATCATCCCCACAATAAATAAACCTAATATTATTAATACAATTAGAAGAAAATTAAACCAAGTATTAATTATAGCAACATGATATAAGGCAAATACTGATGCACTATATATATAAGCGAATTTTCTACTAGTAATTTTTTTCATAGTAATAAAAGCGAAGCCTCGAAAGAAAAATTCCTCGAGAAAAGAATTGCAAAAAGATATATATAGGGAAACATAAATAAAATTATTTTTGTTAACGCCAATATTATTTTGCAAGTTACTAGTGATATTACTAAAATCAAAAAGATTACGTAAGCTATAATATCCACCAACAATTAAACCATATGCACTAATACCTAATATTAAGGCAAGTAGTAAATGTTGCTTTTTAATAAAAAATAATTTACGATAACTTATACTTTTATTAATTAAAGCATATATAAGTGGTAAAAAGAGAAATAGAGTGAACTTAATTATTGATTTAATCAGATAGTTAGGTGATATCACAGCATCAATAAGTGTCATAAATAAGCAGGCAAAAATAACAAACCCGATAATAATTAAACGCTCATTTTTAATTGTCATAATTATATCCTCCAATTGTAAATTATAACATTTATAAAATAATTTTCAATTTGTGAAAAAGTTGTTATAATAATATTAATAAATATTAATTTGGAGGATAAGATGTCTGTAAAAAGTTTTCTAAAATTAGTAGAAATTCAAACAAAGGTTGCTAGTATAATACCGTTTTTACTAGGTACAATGTTTGTTTTATTTTATTATGATTCATTTAATTTGATAAATTTTCTTTATATGTTAGTGTCATTATTATGTATTGATATGTGTACGACAACTATTAATAATTATCTGGATTATAAAAAAGCAAATAAAAAGGAAGGTTATGGTTATGAAAGTCATAATGCGATTGTTCGCGATAATATAAAAGAAAGCAGTGTTCTTATAGTGATATTTCTCTTATTAACAATCGCGATTGTATTTGGAATATTATTGTATTTAAATACTAATATTGTGGTCTTAATTATTGGGGCTATTTCTTTTATGATTGGTATTTTATATACATTTGGTCCAGTACCAATATCCCGGACTCCTTTTGGAGAAATATTATCGGGCGGAACAATGGGACTTGTGATTACGTTTTTAGCAATCTATATTCATATTTATCAGGAGAATGTGATTGATATATCTATTATTAATGGGCTCTTAAAGTTAGAAATAAATTATCCAACAGTATTAAGCATTTTACTAATAGCCTTACCAGCTACATTTGGGATAGCTAACATAATGCTTGCTAATAATATTTGTGATATTGAAGATGATATAGTAAATAAAAGATATACATTACCAATTTATATTGGAAAAAAAGTAGCGCTTGTTTTATATAAAGTAAATTACTATTTAGGTTATCTTGCGATTATTGTGGCAATTATATTAGGCTTATTACCGGTAATTTCGATTCTGGCATTATTGACGTTTTTTATTGTCCAAAAACACATTAATATCTTTTCTGAAAAACAAAGTAAAAAAGAAACTTTCGTTTTAACAATTAAAAATTTTATCATTTTAAATTCAGCCCTTGTTCTAACAATTGGACTAGAGATCATAATCGATTCTTTATTTAAATAATAATTCTACTTAAGTTACGAAGAATATTATTGATTATAATATTATTTGAGGTGCTAAATTGAAATTTGTTGTTAAGTTAGTTTTTAATTTAATCTTAATATATATTATTTATTTTATTGTTACTGTATTTGTGATGACAAACTTTTACCCAAAGGATACGATTAACTTAAATAATAATTACCAGAGTGACAAAGAGGGCCAAGATATAATTGCGCTAATTGATAATAATAAAGGGTTACAGGCGAGAATTAATTTAATCGAGAACGCCCAAGAAACTATCGATATTATTCAGTTCTATATTAATGACGATGAAGCGGGTAATATCTTTATCAACGAACTTTTACTACAAGCAGATAAAGGTATTCAAGTAAGAATTATTATTGATGGAAAGTATAATCATATCTCAGGTTTAACAGGCGCATATTTGGGTTTGTTAACGGAGCATCCTAATATCAAGGTAAAATTGTATGAACCTTTCCAACCGTTAAAGCCGTGGACAATAAATAATTTTCTACATGATAAAATTTTAATTATTGATAATAAACAAGCGATGATATCAGGAAGAAACATCGGAAATCGGTATTTTAGTGATGATGTTGCTAATTTTGTTTACGACCTTGATAGTGTAGTTACTTTTAATGGTACAGATTATGAGAGTAGTGCTTTAAAACAAATATCAGAATATTTTACTTCAATGTGGAATTATGACTATTCTGTTTATCCCCAAGGAGTTAGTGATAAAAAACTTATTGCTGATAAATATCAAGATATTAACAAAAAAATTGTTAATAGTAATTTTGTTAAGGAAAGTTTTAATTGGGATGAAATATCAGTACCAACCAATAATATCACTTTAATATCCAATCCATTTGACCGTTTTAATAAACAACCATTAGTGTGGAATGAATTAGCTAATTTAATTAATAAAGCTAAAAAAGAAGTATTTATAAATAGTCCCTATATCGTTCCGACAAAAGAAATTGCCCGTAAAATTGAGCTAAATAAGTTAAAAAATGTCGAAATCACCATGTTGACAAATTCCCCTAAAACGTCCCCTAATATTTTAGCTTTTTCTGGTTACTTAAGATATAAAAATGACATTATAAAAAATAATAATATAAATGTTTACGAGTATCAGGGTTTAGGTTCATTACATAGTAAATCATATATAATTGATGATTATCTTAGTATTGTCGGATCATTTAATCTTGACCCAAGAAGTGCCTTTTTAAGCACAGAAACAATGCTTGTAGTAGATAGTGATCATTTTGCTTCACTGTTAAAATCATATTATCAGAAACAGCTTGATTATAGTCTTTTAACTGATGGTTTATATAGTTATAAAGGAGAAGAGATAATTATACCACCCTGGAAAAAAAATACTTTTTCGATAATGCGTCATGTTGTAGCTTTAATTGACCATCTTGTCTAGGTAAAGGTGTTTGTAGGATAAACTTTTTAAGTGTATAATATAGAAGAGGTTTATAGTTGAATAAATGGGAGGAATTAATGTGAGCTTCAATGAAACTATCATAAGAAGAAATACAGCTTCTATAAAATGGGACTTATGTAAAGACGATGTCCTACCTTTATGGGTTGCTGATATGGACTTTAAATCCCCTAAGGAAGTTATTAAGGCTTTAAATGACCGGGTAATGCATGGTGTATATGGTTATACATATGTTGAGGATTCTTATTATGAAGCTATTATTAATTGGATGAAAAAACGTCATAATTGGGAAATAGAAAAAGACTGGATTGTAATTACACCAGGGATTGTAAGTGCATTAAATATTATCATTCAAACTTTTACTAAGGAAGGTGATAGTGTTTTAATTCAAAGACCAGTTTATAATCCATTTTCCAATGCGATTGAAAAAAATAACCGTACTTTAGTAAACTCTCCTTTGGTTTATAATGATAATACATATGAAATTGATTTTGTCGATTTTGAACAAAAAATTGTTTCTCATGATGTTAAACTCTTTATTATGTGCAGTCCACATAATCCAGTTGGTAGGGTATGGAAAAAAAACGAGCTAGAAAAAATTGGTGATATTTGTTTAAAACACAATGTGTTAATTATTGTC
>CALFRW010000105.1 GCA_937919135.1 uncultured Haloplasmataceae bacterium | reverse complement strand
ATTTAGCGCTAACACGAGATAAATATTTTGCACCATTACTTTTAGATATATGTTCCATGATGGAAATTATTAATGAAACTAATCTAAGGGAGAGGATAGTAAGTATCAGAGAAAAGTATATGGAAGCATTAAAATTAAATAAAGAGAAAAGTATAAAGCTTGCTGACTATCTTGATATTAATCTATTAAGAGAAGTCTTAAGTGATTATAAAGAATTAATTAAATCTAAATTAAATACGACAAATAATTATACCTATAGTAACGGATATCGAGAAGGTGTTGTATTTGCTTTATTAAATCCTAATAATGAGATATTGGTTGAATATCGGGATAATAATGGTAAAGATAATGTGTTTTTTCCTAATGGTTCGATAGAAACAAAAGATTATCAGGGTACTGCTGATTACCTAATTACCGCTTTATATAGAGAAGTACAAGAAGAATTAAATATTGACTTTAGTTTACAAAATGTGGATTATCTCGGAGAACTTGAAGTAGATGAAATAAAAATTGTTTTCTATATATACTTAATAACTAAATGGGATGGTAAAATACCTGAATTCATTGTTGAAGCTGGAGAAAAAGATGCTAAACTAAAATGGATTAGTTTAGCAAGTTCAAATAAAGAATTTGAATTTGAAAGTGCGCATGAAATTAGCAGAAGAATAAAATTGTTTATTAATAAAGAGAAAAGTTAAAGTAACATTAAATTATCTTACTTTAATTATTCTCTTTTGTACTATTTCAAAATATTCTCTTTCTTTTTCGATACCAATATAAGCTCTGTTAAATTTTTTTGCGACTACGCAAGTTGTCCCACTTCCCATAAATGGATCTAGAATCACATCATTTTCTTTAGTACATGATAAAATAATTCTTTCTAATAAACATTCAGGTTTTTGGGTAGGATGTTTACCGTATATTTTTTCTTTCATTGAAACAGCAGGTAAGTTCCAAACATCATGCATTTCTTCATTATTTAACATATAAGTATATTGATAATTAAAAAAATGATCTTTTCCTTTTTTAGCCCAAATAATAAATTCGTAGGAAAATTTAAATTTATTTTTGTAAATTAATGGAGGTGGATCTAATTTATGCCAAATAATTATATTAATAATTTTAAAACCAGTTTTTTTCATAATGTTGTAAACATCAAAAATATTATGACTAGTACCTGTTACCCAAATGGTAGCAGACCTTTTTAATACTCTAAATGATTCACTTAGCCAATTTTTTGTAAATTCATTTATATTTTGATAATTTCTTCTTTTATCCCATTCCCCCTTATTTACTGATACAATTCTGCCACTATGAATTGTTAGTCCATCATTAGATAAAAAATATGGTGGATCTGCAAAAATCATATCTATACTGTAAGATTTTATTCGTTTTAAACAGTCAATACAATCTTCATTATATAACAAAAAAATCACCTCACTAATATATACGATTAATAGGTGATTTTTTCTAATTTATTGCCCCTGGTTTACTAAAGAAACTATCCAATCTAACCATTTAATTATTGTAGATGAACGTCTTTTTATTGTATTATCATTCATCTTTGATGCCGTTGAATTTTTAACGATTTCAATAATAGGTTTTTTATCAGGTACTTTACCAGTTTCAATATACACTTTAAAAACTTTGTAAAAGATTTCATGTTGCAAAATTAATCTAACAAGCTCTAATTGTTTAGTTTTGTAAGGTAAATTAACAATTACTTTTCCTTCACGTGATAAATCGTATTCAATCTGACCATCATTGTTTATTTTATTAAAAAGACCTAAATAGATACCAGCATTTGTGTAGTAATCAGATTGGCGGATGTCAAAATCATATCTTTCTACAATATCTTCTTTTGTCATGGGATCAATATTCAATAATTCTAACATATTAATAATTCTTTCAAATGAATTTGCTTGAGGAAAAGGGATGCTTATATCTTCTTTGACTACCTGTATTTGCTTATAAACCATTAAGATATCATTAAAATTAATCTTTTCATAATTTAATGCATATTTTTTAGCTCTAATTAATTGTATTGAATTATAGTTAGATTTTTCTTTGAACTCATATTCATAAAGGTAGAAGAAGTTATTACTATATACTAGAAAGATATTTCTTAATTTTTTATTGGTTTTTTCTAACCATAATCGATAAGGGTAATATAATTGTCTAACGTTAAAATCATCAGCAATATTTAACTTAGCTTCAATTAATACTAATGATTGTTGTCCTTCATATCCAGCATCAATTTCGATTTGAGAATTTTCAACCTCGATACCTTTAATTCCTTCGATTGTATCAAATGTAAAATCAAATGCTTTTGAGCTCATTCTTCCACTTATAGTCGGAATTAAATCTTCATCATCAATAAAGTCACTAATTATTCCAGAAATATAAGCACAATTTAAAGCAATTGCTTCGCTAGTAATGTTCTCATAATCGATACTCTGAATATAAGATGGAATTGATTTTAGAATAGTTTTTCCAGATACAGTTTCTATAGAATAAAACATATTAAATTTACTAATTATATAACTACTTCTTGAAATAGGTATAATACCAAATTTATTTTCCTTAAATAATTTAGGAAGATTATTTTTATGGTCAAATTTCGTCATAAGTCTAGGTTCTCTAAATTGTTTAATTTGCTTAGCCTTAATAATAAAATGCCCCTTATCATTTACTTCCTTTATAATATTATACTTTTTATTTAATTGTTCCCATGCAACATCATTTTTAGTCATGAAATAACCCCTTTATATTCATCAATAATTTGTTATTATAACTTCTTCAACATTCCCTCTGCCTTTTGCATTAGAATTAATCATTCTTTTTGCATTTACAACATTAATATTGTAATTGTCATACAATTCATTGATAAGTTTGGTATTATGATTACTTAACATAACATAGACCCCTTTGTTATCTAATTCTTTAAATAAATCCGCGAGTCTTACCTGATCATCTTTATTGAAGTTAAATTTAGTATAGGAAGTAAAAGTATCTTTGTCGTCAAATGGATCATAAGGAGGATCAAAATATACAAAATCGCCCCTTTGTGCTTTTTCAACAGCTTTAGTAAAATCTCCAGATAAGATAGTAATACCACTATTAATAAAATAATTATGTAATTTCAACATATTAACTTTATCATAAGTTTGAACTTTTTTCTTTTTGCCTGAGGGTACATTAAAGTATCCCTTACTATTTACTCTATAAAGACCATTAAAGCAACTTTTATTCAGATAAATAGTTCTTGAGGCTCTTTTCCAAATCGGAAAGTTCTGATAATCAGGAGTCCTGTCTAATTCTCTTATTTGATAGAAGTATTTCTCAGAATGGTTCTTTTCATGATTTTCTAATTCATTAATCATTAGCTTAAAGTCATCTTTATCAGCTAGACAGTTATATATACATAAAAGTTCTTCATTAACATCATTAATCGTTGCATTTTCAGGCATAAGCTCAAATAATAATGCTCCTCCACCAACAAATGGCTCAAAATAATGATCATATTCATCAGGCATAAGCTCAATTAATTTATCAATTAATTGTCTTTTACCCCCAGCCCATTTTACTACAGGTTTAGCATTCATGGTTGAACTCTCCTTTCTCATTTAATTACAAAAAAACTTAATATTCTAATAAATTATATCACAACTTTGACTATAAAAGTCATTTAATTCGCTTAAGGCAGTAATCAAGC
>CALFRW010000104.1 GCA_937919135.1 uncultured Haloplasmataceae bacterium | reverse complement strand
GGCCTTTTTTGTATCTAGGGGCTATTTTAAATTTCTATTTCCCGACAGCCCCTTTTTTTTCACCTATGACATATGAGTTTGCATCTTGATCTTGCCTTTATCCCAAAGAAATTTATTTAATAATAATAAGATAAAAATCCAGAGAAAACTTAAACCACTATCAATTAATATCGCAGCTAAGCCATTATTTGAAAGCGTATGATCAACAGGTGTAAAAATATAAAAGCGATATGGTAAATAGAAAGCAATTTTTATAATTATCCATTGTAGCTCTCATACCTTGATAATCCTTTCCGCCAAAAATATTTATTTAGTAAATACCACAAGCATAGACATAATATTAAACCGCTAATACTTATTATTAAATCGGTACTGGTAAGTTTTGATGTAACAAGCTCTGCTGAAAATGTACTAAAAAAGAAAAATGGTAAAGTAAATTTAAAAATATAGATTAAACCTTTAGGCATGACAACAAGAGGATATTTATTAAACATTACCATGCTGTCACTGATTTCAGATACAGCATCTAACCTTCCAAATATAAATGATAAATAATTTAAAACCGATGTAATAAAGGCTAAAATTACATTAGCCAGCAGATTATTGGTTCTAAACAATAAATTGGTTTTATTGTATTCATAAAGTCCTGATTAATTAGTAGTTCAGCAAAATCTGAATAATGACGATTTCCCTTGTAATCTATTGTTTGTAAACTGGAACCATGATTAATCCATTGATCATTACTTATTGTCTTAACAAAATAATTAGCAGTATCTGCCCCTGATATTACATAAGCAATTACATCATTATTATAAAGTGTAAACTTTTGTACCCCATGTGAAAAAGTAACTCCATCATTGTCAATTGTGATAAAATCATGAGGTGAATCAATTATTTCTGTGATTTCCCCACTTAAATTTTTGGCGATGTTTTCAGCAAGATATTTTCGGTTAACCAAAGCATAATTTATCGCTAGTTCAAAATCTTTAATTAAACTTAAAGCATCCTCATTATGAAGAGGTATTTTTAATTCATAACCGTTAACACAAGTATCTGTTAACGGACCAAGATACTTTTTGTAAAGTAATAAATATTTCCTCATAAAATATAATTTTACATCTTCAGTAATACCACTATGAATGATAAGATAAAGGTTTTCATCACCCTTTTTCTTTCTGATTTCAATAAAATGATTACCAATTCTTATACCAAGATAAACGATACAAGATTTTTCTTCTGTTTTATGATAGTTTCTTTCATCGAAGTTTATTGGCACAAGTTCAACCTTACCATCATTAACTTTATTTTCTCTAATCATATCTTTTAAATATCCCTTGTTCTTAGTAGTGAATTTTCAACAAAAAACAATTATAGCATTCTATAATTGTTCAAAATGTAACATTAAATTAATTACTTTCTCGCCATGCTTTAAGTTTTGAAAGTTCAGTTTCATCAATATATTTTTTGCTTAAAGCGATGCTTATTAGCGTTTGATAATCAGTTAGGGTCGATAATTTTAAGTTACTTCTGGCAAAGTTAATCGCAGCACTCCCCAAACTGTAAGTAAAAATCGCAATTACTCCTAAAACATCTAACCCACTTGCTTTTAAGGCTTCCGCACACTTAAGGGCAGATGAACCAGTAGATATTAAATCTTCAATAATTATCGCTTTTTGTTTATTAACAATTATGCCTTCAATTAAATTTTCTTTACCATGAGCTTTTTTTGCTTTTCTTACATAGCCTAAAGGTAAAGCTAAGCGGTCACTCACTAAAGTTGCGTGGGGAATTCCTGCTGTTGCTGTGCCAATAATTACTTCTACTTCAGGAAAATCTGCTTTAATTACATTTACAAAACCTTGCGTTATTAAATTTCTTAACTCTGGATATCCCAAAGTTAAACGATTATCACAATAAATCGGTGCCTTTAAACCTGAAGCCCAAGTATAAGGATTATTAACATTTAAACTCACAGCTTTAATAGCTAATAAAGCTTCAGCAATCTTAGTTTTCATCGTTATCCCCCCTCATAAAGCTTGCTTTTATTTTATTATAAGTTGATACAGGATCTATCGCTCTAGTGATTGAACGACCAACGACAATATAATCAGCACCATATATTTTTGCTTTTACTGGAGTTGTAACTCTTACTTGGTCATCAACATTATCCCCATCTAATCTAATTCCCGGAGTTACAGTTAAAAATGCTTCACCTAAATTTCGATGAATTAATTGAACCTCGAGAGGAGAACAGACAACCCCGTCAAGACCTGCATTAAATGCATTTTGGGCATAATGTAAAACTGTAGTTTCCAGCTTTCGATTAATTAATAATTCACGTTTTAACACGGCATCAGAAAGTGAAGTTAAAGCGGTTACGGCAATACACTTGGTATTTTTATTAGTGCTTCTTAAACCGTTTAACGCTGCTTTCATCATCTCTATTCCACCCATCGCATGGACATTAACTAAATCTAGATCTAATTTTCCCAGACTTTTCATCGTTTCTTTTACGGTATTAGGAATATCATGCAATTTTAAATCAAGAAATATTTTATGACCTAATTGTTTTAATTTCCTAATTATCTCGGGACCTACTTGATAATATAACTCCATACCAACTTTTACATAAAGAGCTTCGGTAAATAAAGCTAAGAAATTAAATGTTTCTTCAACTGACGCAAAATCAAGGGCAACGATTACTTCCTTGTTACTATTTGTGCGCATAACCTATTACCTCCTTAATATCATTAAAACCATAATCTTTAAGTAATTGTGGTAATTCAGCAATTATTTCTGGGCATATATAAGGATTGATAAAATTAGCACTGCCAATTCCTACAGCACTTGCTCCTGCATACATAAATTCTAATACATCGGCTGCATTCTGGATTCCACCCATACCAATTATCGGAATATCGACATTCTGATAAACTTCATAAACCATTTTAATTGCGATCGGTTTGATTGCTGGTCCCGATAAGCCACCAATCTTGTTTGCAAGAACTGGTTTACCAGTTTTTAAATCTAATCGCATACCAATTAGGGTATTAATCAAAGAAATCCCGTCTGCTCCCGCTAATTCCACAGCTTTTGCGATTTCAATGATATTTGAAACATTTGGTGATAATTTAACATATAAAGGTAAATCAACTTTTTCTCTAACTGCTTTAGTTAAATTATAAGCAATCTTAGCCTCAGTACCAAAAATAATCCCGCCATCTTTAACGTTAGGACAAGAGATATTTAATTCGAGCGCATTAACTAAATTACTTTTTGCGATTAACTTAGATACTTCAACATACTCTTCAATACTACTACCAGCTACATTAACAATTATGGGAAGTTTAAATTTTTTTAACCACGATAGTTCATTTTTAATGACATTATCGACACCAGGATTTTGTAAACCGATTGAGTTTAACATGCCCCTATCCGTCTCGGCAATCCGGGGCGTTGGATTTCCATTTCTTTCAAGTTTAGTTACTGCTTTTGTTGTTAAAGCACCTAATATATTTAAATCATAAAGCTCACTAAATTCCTTCCCGAATCCAAAACAACCTGATGCTGGGATAATGGGATTTTTTAAATTTAAACCAGGTAATTTTAACTTAAGCATTAAATAATCACCTCATTTAATTCAAATACTGGACCATCTTTACATACACGAAAGTTAGGTAGCGACATGTCTTTTGGTTTACAACTACATCCATAACATGCTCCTATCCCACACGCCATTCTTTCTTCTATTGATACATAGCCTTTTATATGTTGATACTTTTCTTGTAATGCTTTAAGCATCGCTTTAGGGCCACAACTATAAATTAGCTTAAAACTAATCTTTTTGGTTTCGATTAACTCAATCACATTTCCTCTAAACCCATAACTACCATCGATAGTAGCTATATATACTTCACCGTATCGCTGAAACTCACTTTCATAAACTACTTTAGCTTTTGACGCAAAACCTAAGACGGTATTTACTTTCACATTTCGCTTATGTAATTGTTTAGCTAATTCATACAGTGGGGCAACCCCAATCCCACCACCAACTAGTAATACCTCTTGGACGTTGTCTATTAGGGGAAAACCTTTCCCTAATGGACCAAAGACGTCTATCTTATCACCTGCTTTTTTACTTGCAAGTATTTTTGTGCCTTCACCAACAACTTGATATAAAATAGCTAATTGTTTTTGGCTTTTATTTACAGCGCAAATCGAAAAAGGCCGTCTTAAAAAAAGTTTATCAGAAATTAAAATATTAATGAATTGACCAGCTTCCTTTATTAGGCAAGCGAGTTCTCCTTGTAAAGTCAATTCATATATATCACTAGCTATCTCCTGATTACTAATAATTATCATTCTTTCAATCATCTCCCTTATAAACAATTTTCCCATCAACAATCGTAAACTTTATAACACCATAACATTCATAGCCATTAAAAGGGGTATTTCTACTTAGTGAATAAAAAAGTGAGGAGTCAATAATTTGTTTTTGCTTGAGATTAATTAATGTTAAATCGGCATTCTTACCAATATCAATGCCACTTTGTAGCTTAAATATAACGCTAGGTTTATAGGCTAAAGCATCAAGTAGTTGATTTAAGGTGATTATTTTCTTTAATACTAAGTTTGTATATAATACTGGAAAACAGGTTTCTAAACCAATAACACCAAAGGGTGCCTTGTCAAAGTCCTGGTTCTTTTCTGCAACACTATGAGGAGCGTGATCGGTAGCGATAATATCAATCGTCCCATCGTTTAACCCAGCTATTAAAGCTTCCTTATCTTCCTTACTTCTTAAAGGTGGATTCATTTTAAAATTGGCATTATCAATAAATACATCCTCATCACAGAGTAATAAATGATGGGGGGTTACTTCACAAGTTACAGAAAGACCATTTTTTTTAGTTTCCCGTACTAGTGCTACCGTTTCTTTAGTACTGACATGACAAATATGATACCTCGTATTGATTTCTTTTACCAAATTTAAATCACGAAAAACTTGTTCATATTCTGAACTACTAGGAATACTCTTTTCTCCATGCAATGATGCCCCTCTTGGTATAAGTTTTTGGTCTTCACAATGACAGACGAGAATTTTATTAACAGCCTTAGCATTTTCTAATGCCTCTTTCATAAGTGTCTCATCTTGAATTCCATTTCCATCATCTGAAAAGGCAATCACTGATGGTGCAAGTTCAGAAAAATCAACTAATTCCTTTCCTAACTGCATTTTTGTTATTGAACTGTATAATAGAACCTTTACATAAGCTTTTTCAATTAAATGCTTTATATTATTAATGACATCTAGATTATCTATGACAGGATTTGTATTTGGCATTGCTGCTATAGTTGTGAAACCACCTCTTGCTGCTGCCATAGATCCTGTTAAGATCGTCTCTTTATATTCATATCCTGGTTCTCGTAAATGTGTGTGCATATCGATAAAACCAGGAACAACGATCATGTCATGAGCATCAATTACAGTTTTTTGATTTGTAGGGTCAATATTAGGTGCGACTTCGACGATTTTTTCATTATCAATTAAAACATCTTGTTTAATAAACACATTATTTTGATATATAAGTCCATGCTTAATTAAAATCATTTTTACGCCTCACAGTAAAGCTTTGTGTAATAATGCCATCCGCATATATACGCCATTTTTCATTTGTTTAAAGATTCGTGATTTACTACACTCTATTAACTCATCTGCAATTTCCACACCACGATTTACTGGAGCTGGATGCATTACGATAGCGTCATCTTTTAATCTTAAATATCTAGCTTTAGTAAGTCCATATAATTCATGATAATCACTGAGTGATAAATTTAAGAACCTTTCATGACGTTCAAGTTGTAAACGCAAAAACATTACGATATCAACTTCGCCGATAACATCATCAAGACCCACATAATCATAGTTTGCACTTTGAAGTTCCTCTGGAGCACAACAATATACAGTCATTCCTAAGCGTTCCATAATCTCAATATTTGTGTGCGCTACACGAGAATAAGCAATATCTCCAATAATTGCGATTTTTAGACCTGCAAAACATTTAAACTCTTGATAAATTGTCAATAAATCAAGCAATGATTGGGTAGGATGATTGCCAGATCCATCACCTGCATTAATTAAAGGGATATCAATGTGGTTTACTAAATTTTGATAATAATTATTTTCGCTGTGTCTAATAACAATTACATCAGCAAATTGGGAAAATGTTTTTACAGTATCATAAAACGATTCACCTTTTTTAATACTTGATGCTTCCTTGTTAAAAGTTATTACCCTACAGCCTAAACGATGTTCAGCTGTCTCAAAAGAATATTGAGTTCTCGTACTTGGTTCAAAAAACAAATTAGCTGCGACCTTATTTGAATATTGAATTATCTTACCACTACTAAACTCTTCAGCTGAATGAATTAATTCACTAATTTCGTTGACATTTAAATCCTTAAGATCTACTAAATGATACATGTTTTCAACCCCTTTATACAAGAAAAGAGTACCTTTAAAGGTACTCAAGAATCCACAGTACCTTTTTAGTTTCACAGAACTAAATTAAAGGGTATCTTTCTTGTTATTTAATTTTTATTAACTAAAAAAACTCCCAGCCAGTGGCATGAGAGTTTATGCACATAAATAAATATACATATTTCTTCTCAGCCTCACAGGACCGAATTAAAGATGCTGATATTATTTTATTATAGTATTATGATAATGTCAATATTTTATGTAAAAAAATAAAAAAAATCCTATCAATATGATAGGATAATTAACGATAAAATGAATATAAATATTCACTTTATCTTGCATTAACTGCATCTTTTAATTTTTTACCAGCGCGGAATCCAGGAACGTTTGAAGCTGGAATATTCATTGGTTCACCTGTTTGTGGATTACGTCCAGTTCTAGCTTCACGTCTAGATACTCTAAATGAACCAAATCCAGTTAAAACAACTTCATCATTTTTTGCTAATGCGGAAGTAACACTTTCCAAAAAAGCGTTTAATGCAGCTTCTGCAACTTTAAGAGTAGTACCTTCTGGCATTTTTTCAGCCATTGATTTTACTAGTTCTTGTTTATTCATATTTACCTTCTCCTTTACATTCGTTTTTATTAACATATTATCACCTATGGTGGTAATACCAGTATAATTAAGTATATTATATACTATTATGGCATAAAATGGTAATAAAACAAGTAAAAATTGACAAAAATTGTCAGTTTTTTTGCTTTTTTCAG